>CALRUG020000006.1:0-38165 GCA_943371295.1 Synechococcus sp. UW140
AAAGACAGTGGTATCGGAATATCAGTTGAAAAGCAAAAGCTGATATTTGAAGCGTTTCAGCAAGCGGATGGTTCAACTAGTAGGAAGTATGGTGGAACGGGTTTAGGTTTATCCATTAGTAAAGAATTAGCCAAATTATTAGGTGGTGAAATTTTCGTAAAAAGTATGGAAGGTGAGGGGAGTGAATTTAATTTAATCATCCCTGAAATCACTAATTACAGTTCTGATATAAATAAAGAAGAATTAAAAACGAGTTCAGCTCCGTCTCTAGAAAATATTGAAGAACAAGACAAAGTGTTGGACGATAGAAATTATATTAATGAGGAGGACGAAGTTGTTTTGATTATTGAGGATGATATTAATTTTGCGACTATTGTTAGAGACTTTGCAAGAAATAAAAAGTTTAAGACAATTGTAGCACTACAAGGTGATGAAGGTTTACTTTATGCAAAAAAGTATCCACTAAAAGCAATTATTCTAGACGTGCAATTGCCCGTTTTGGATGGATGGTCATTATTAAAGATTTTAAAAGAAGACAAAGACACTAAGCATATTCCCGTTCATATTATATCTGCATTTGATGACAATAGGTTTAATGATGGAGGGGCATTGGCTTATGTTAAAAAACCAATCAACTTAGAAGGACTTGATTTGGCATTTTCGAAAATTAGTCAATATTTAAAACAGAATTTCAAGCATGTATTGCTGATTTCTACAGATAATTTTAAAGACAAAAAACTCCAAGAACTTTTCCAACAAAAATATAAGGAGGTTTCATTTATAACTACAACATCAATTGAAGATGGTAAATTAAAAGCCAGTCATGTTCATTTTGATTGTATTATAGCAGACTTAGGAGATGAAACCAGCGAGGGGATAAGAATGATGCAAGAGTGGAAGCCTCAATTAGCTGAACAAAAAATACCCGTTATTCTGCTGATCAATAATCAGATTTCTGGAGAAGATGAAATTAGATTAAAAACCATTTCTGAAACGGTTGTTAGAAACACCGCATCGGCTACGAATAAGCTAATTGATGAAATTGAACAGTTTCTTTTCAAATTAACGAAAAATGAAACCAAGCCGATTATTGATAATGAACAATCTGAGCATTTAATCAAGAACTTATCAGGTCGTAAAATATTAATTGTTGACGACGATATGCGGAATGTATATGCACTTAGCACAGCATTAGAATCTGAGCAAGCTGAAATCATCAGTGCAGCTGATGGCAAAGAATCACTGGATATGCTCAAACAGCATCCCGATACTCAATTGGTTTTAATGGATATCATGATGCCAGAAATGGATGGATATGAAGCTATGCAGCATATTAGACAAAGCCTTAAGCTAACTCAACTGCCTATAATCGCATTAACGGCAAAAGCAATGGCAGGAGATAGGGAAAAATGTATTGATGCCGGTGCATCAGATTATATCACTAAACCGGTAGATATTCAAAAATTAATGACTTTAATCAAGATATGGTTATCAAAATAATTTGATCCAATTCAAAGCATATGGAACTTGTAAATAACAATGAGCAGTTTTTAATTTTATTGGTAGACGATCGACCCGAAAATTTGATTGCCCTAGAAGAAATATTAGACAAACCTGGTCGCAGTTTTATAAAAGCAAATTCAGGTAATGAAGCATTAAAATTGGCATTAAAGCACGACAATATTGGTTTGGTACTATTGGATGTACAAATGCCAGAAATGGACGGATTCGAAGTTGCCAGAATGCTTAAATTAAATAAAAAGACACAGCACTTGTCTGTTATTTTTGTTACTGCAATTAGTAAGGAAGAGCAATTTGTGTTGAAAGGATTCGAAGAAGGAGCGGTTGACTATTTACAAAAGCCATTGGATATTAATATTACCCGAGCAAAAGTTAATGTATTTGAGCGGCTCTATTTTGCTCAGCAAAAATTAAAAAACAGTTTATTAGAAATTGAACTAGTAAACAAACAATTAGAAAGATTTGTGTTCATTGTTTCTCATGATTTAAAATCACCGATTGCAACTATCGCAATGTTGGCAGATATGATGCAAAAAGATGAAGCAGTTAAAAAAGAACCTGAATTATTAGAGAATTCAAGTATCATTTATAATGCTGCGAGTAAACTCACCGGGATGATTGAATCCATATTAGACTATTCAAGAAAAAGCCTAAGTGAACAAACAGTAGAAGAAGTTGATAGTTTTAAACTAGTGAATGAAATTATTCAAATATTGGTCCTGCCTCAAAGAATTAATATAGTGGTAGATGCAAATTTACCCAAGCTTAAAACAAGAAAAATTAAATTGCAACAGGTTTTTCAAAACTTAATTACCAATGCAATTAAATACAATAACAAGCCAAATCCGGAAATACATATTGGAATTAATACGGTAACAAATGAATTTTATGAATTTTTTGTAAAAGATAATGGTCAGGGTATTTCAAAAAAAGACCATAGTAAAATCTTTAAACTATTTGAAACAACTGAAAATATTTCATCTGGTGAATCCAGTACCGGCGTTGGCTTAAACCTATTAAAAATGTTAGTAGAAGAGCAGGGAGGAAAAATCAGGGTTGAGAGTAGTCCTGAAATGGGTAGTACTTTCTTTTTTGAATGGCGTAAATAAAAATCACTTTTTAACTGCTAACCACAAATACCCAACTATCATAGATAAAACAGAACTAATTAACACTGCAATTTTTGCAATATCTTGAACAATCGGGTTGTCAAAAGCCAGCATTGAAATAAAAATGCTCATGGTAAAACCAATTCCAGCCAATATACCTGCACCAATTAATTGGTACCAATTGGTAAGTGTTGGAAGACTTGCCCAGTTTTGTTTTATCATCAAATAACATGCTAAGCAAATCCCCAGCGGCTTCCCAATAAATAAGCCAGCCATAATCCCCCAAGAAAAAGAATTATTCAACGCCGTAAAACCTTCTTCAGGAAATACGATAGCCGTATTTGCTAAAGCAAATAAAGGCATAATAATAAAGTAAACTGGTGTATGAAAACGAAGTTCTAATTCTGCTAATTTTTTAACCGGAATAGTAAATGCAAACAATACACCAGCCACCGTTGCATGGATTCCAGAATTGTACATGGTATACCAAAGTGCTAGACCCAAGACCCAAGTATACCAGCCAATCTTTGCCTTATTTTTCTGTAATGACAATAGTATAATCATAATTACTGCACTCAACAGTAAATACAATATTTTCAACTGACCACCATAGAACAATGCAATTACGACAATAGCTCCTAAATCGTCAATAATTGCTAAAGCGGTAATAAATACTTTTAAGGCAACTGGAACTCTCTTTCCTAATAAAGAAGCAATACCCAATGTAAAAGCGATATCAGTAGCCATTGGGATGGCCCAGCCATTCATGTAAACTGTTCCTCTCGCAAATTGGCTATATATTAAAGCAGGAATTAACATACCTCCAATTGCCGCAACAACTGGTAACAGTGATTGCTTAAAAGATGCCAATTCGCCCGTAATCAATTCTCTTTTGATTTCCATGCCCGCAATAAAAAAGAAAGCGGCCATCAACAAATCATTAATGATAACTAATATTGAATTAGGCAAATGAAATATACCCCAGTCAAAACTATGTTGGTCTGTTCCGTCTATACTCCAATGAAATAAAGAAATATAACTGCCTGAAATACTATTGATATTGGCTAATAAAATGGATAAAGCTGTAGCAATTAATAGTACGATACCAATTGATTTACTATCATTTATGAAAGTTACCAATGGATCTATAAAAACCTTCTTTGCCAATTTTCTTGTTGCCATTAGTTGCTATTTAAAAATCAATAAGTCGTATTTCGATTTGGGTCTAATGGTATCATGCCATTTAAACCCTCGAATCTTTAATTCATCATGATTCGTAGATCGCATGGGAAAAGTAGTCCCATCAAGATTTCGTAAAAAGACTACTTTTTGGGGCTTACTATCTTCAAAAAAAACATCAATAATATCAGCCGTTGATTTATTTACTCCTATAAAACTTTTGTCTTCATCTGTGGCGTAATACACATTCTCAGCATTCCCTTTAGCTCTCATGGTATTAATTTTTCCATCCACAAACAAGGCATTCAAAGTTGTTCCTCTTAACTGATTAAAGTAAATAGAGCTATCCACTTTATTTATAGCCATGCTATTTTCAAACACATACAAGCGTTCTGGCTTTTTATTTTGTATATACAAATAAATGGTATCGCCAGATATTTGATTTTCCTGTGCCCATACAATCGGCTTTTTAAACAATCTAAAAACAGAATCCTTTAAAGAATAAAATAAGCTATCGCCAACTGCTTGCAATGAATCTGAAAATACTTTTACATTATAGTATGCCTCAAAAAATTTGTCTGAACTATCTTCTGCATCTTTATTCTGAGGAACTGCATTTTTCAATAATGAATCTTTTGAATTTTGTTCTCTAATGAAAGGGACAACTCTTGTTTTGATTAAATCGGATAACTTAGCTGAATAAAGCGTATCCGCTGAAATATAAATAGTATCTGCTCCTTGCTTAATCAGTAATAATGGCTTTTGGGTTGCAACCATTGAATTCGATTTCTTATTGGTTCTAATATTGTTCGCAATCATGTCAAAGCCCTGAGCAGTATCCTTGCTTCTATATACCGCATTGCCTCTAAATTCTCCCAATCCTGTTGAATCATCAAAAGCCATTTCGTCTGCTGTAAATACGGCAGTGCTATCATCAATTACGGAACGTTTGTATAGTTCTGCTTTTTTATTTTTCATATCATAAAAACCATCTCTGGTTTTTATTGTACGCTTGTCTTTAATATTATATACAACAGTGGGAGAGGTGAAAGTGGCAATTTCTGTACCAGTATTATATTGCAAAGTATCGCCGGTAATTCTATTTTCAGGATCAATCATTACAACTTTTCTTTTAAAAATCACATCCCTTGTATCTCCATAGTAATAACCTTCTTGACTGGTTAAGGTAGATTTTTTATTTACAAGTTTACCGCCTTTTAAATATGTTCCAATTTTAACAGTTGCATCGTATTCTAATTCTTCAGTAGTTAATACGCCTTTACCATCGGTTAAGCGGACTTTTTTCTGAAGAAAAGCTTTTTTTTCTTTACCTAAATAGCGTAAATATTGCGCATAAGTATGAATGCTGTCTGCATCATTAATATGAACATTTCCAAAAGCTTCTAAAATATTTAATTGCCTATTTAAAACTGCACTATCGGCATAAAAAATTACTTTGTCTTGTTGCACTTTGACCCTTCCAACTAAAGAAACAAATTCATTTAATGAATCAAGTTTTTGATAATTGTATTTATCTGCAAATAAAATATCAATTCGTTTTCCTTCTGTTCCAGCAGTGTCTGTAGGAAGTCTTTGCGCAAAGGAAAAAACATAAGTAAAACTAAATAGAACTAGGAATAGAAATCTGCTAGTCATTTATTGATTTAGTTTTACCGAATCAGCTAATGGAGCCATTAATGGTCCTGACTTATCTTTTTTTCCAAAAACCGAAATACTTACATAGCGTTTAGGATGAACCCTTAAATCGTCTACAAGTATATTGGCACTTCTTATTGTATTATTTAGATTATTGTAAAGGGTTTTATCATTGATCAATTTACCCAAACTACCCTCTGGTGAATTAACTTTTTCAACCAGTTTGTTTAAATTTCCAATAGCTGCTTTTAATTGATCCACCGATCCAGCTAAATCTGCTTTGGCAAAATTGTCGGTTGTTTTTGTTACGTTGGTGAGTGTTTGTGAAATCTTCTCGTTATTATCACTTAAGTTCTTAGTGAACTTATTTACATTATTCATGCTTTGGGCTAGGGTACCAGTTTGTTGATTCAACATTTGTTGTAATGAGGCTGATGAAACCACCAAACTTTCTGTAGTCTTATTCACATTAGCGATGACTGCTTGTAAATTATTTTTTGTTTGAGGATCAAATACAGAATTGATATTTTTTAATACTACATCTAATGTTGCAATAGTTTTTTCTAATTGTGCGGTAACAGGCCCTAATTTATCCATAACTCCACTCAACAAACCTTTGCTTTCCGCGGTTTGCAAAGTGTCACCCTGCTGTAAAAAGTTATTACTATTTCCTAGTTTAATTTCAATACTAGGTGTACCTAATGGATTTTCATTAATAACCGCAATTGAATTCTTGGGTATATCGTACGCGTCAGTCAATTTTATCGCTACAATTAATGATTTTAGGGTAGGGTCTGCATTTTCAATATCTGCAACAGCGCCAACTTGAAATCCATTCACATATACAGGATTAGAAATTTTTACCCCTTTTGTATCGCTGTACTTTGCATATAAATAATTGCCTGTCTTTAATAAGGTTTTACCCTTTAAAAAATTAAAGCTTAATATTAGCAAAGTAATTGCCACGGCAGTTAAGGCACCTACTTTTGTTTCGTTCGATACAGTCATTGATAAAACATTAATTGAGTCTAGAACAAATTTAAGGTTCTTCGTTCGTTTAAAGAGAAATCGGGTAAGCTATTATCTATTGGTTCCAGACCCAGAACTAGTCAATTGTTTTTCTAAAGCGTATTTATACCTTTTTACAGCCTTAATAATGACTTCGCATATTTCCCTTTGTCCTTCTTCACTATTTAAATAGTCTTCTTCCTCTGGATTAGAAATAAAGCCTGTTTCCACTAGAACCGCAGGCATATTCACCGCATGTAATACAAAAATTCCTTCATTTCGCTGCTTAGCTTCTCTACTAATTCTGCCTACTTTTTTAAATTCGTCCTCAATTGTAAGGGCTAAGTCTGCACTTCTTTGAAAATAAGTTTGGGTTTTCATGCTCAACAACATCATTTTAGCAGGATCATTTTGCTCAAACAATTTCATTTCTTGTTGTGTAGCGCTGTCCATACTAAAATCATCCCCTTGACTTAATGCCTTCATTCGCCCACTTGTTTTATTTACGTTGTAAATAAAAGTTTCTGTTCCTTTTGCAGGATTGGGCAAATACCAGGTTCTATAGTCCTTCACTTTTTTGGTATATTTTTTCTTCTTTTTACCCTTTCCTTTATAAGCAGTCACTGTTTTATACCCAATGAACTCTGTTTGTTTGATGGGCCTTGCACTGTTTACGTGAATACAAAGAAATAAATCCCCCTTTGCCTGATTGGCTATTTCTGCCTTTCTTACCACATCATCAAAAACATCTGTAGTTCTAGTCATGACCAATTCCACATCTGGAATTTCCTGGCTCATCATTTTCTCAAGCTTTAGAGAAATGGCTAAACATAAATCCTTCTCAGTAGAGTATCTTCCCTTAGCACCAACATCGGTTCCACCATGGCCTGCATCAATAACAATGCGCCTTAAAGGTTGTCTTTGTTGAGGATTTGGTTTCTTATCTGTGAATGAGGTAAACAGTAGGAATGCAAAACTTAACAGATAGAAAGCAGCAATATGTCTTTTAATCATATCATTTCATTAAGGAATCAGACCTAAAATTCTATTTACACGGTTTTTGACCTTAATTTTGTCTCTAGCACCATGAACAGGATAAGTAAAATTAACGTAAAAACAAGGCTGGCTATTGTTCTGTTCCTTTATTTGGGGATATTAACATTTTTGGTACCCAATTTGCAAGCCCAAACCCTGCCTCCAAATATTCCTAAGAGTCTTAAGGATACGCTATCTAAGCCAATTCTGAAAGACAGTATGAAAATTAAAACTGATACGTTAAAGATTTCTAAAGATTCTATAGATGCTCCCATAAAATACAATGCGGAAGATTCTGGGGTATTGGTTATATCTACAAGAGAGTTTTTCTTATACGGTAAAGCAAAGGTTGATTATACCGATTTAAAGCTTGATGCGGCTACCATTAAATTTGATCAACGTGCACAAATGGTGCAAGCATATGGATCTAAAGACTCTTCAGGCAATCCTTCAAGTAAGCCGCAGTTTATTCAAGGAGAAATGAAGTCTATCAGTGACACCATTTTTTACAATATGAAATCTGGTAAGGGATTAACCAAAAACACTTTTTTTCAAGAGGGTGAAATTTATGTGAATGCGATTGACCTAAAAAAAATCAGTTCTACCGAAGTGTATGCAAAAAGAGCTCGATTTACTACTTGCAATTTAGACGTACCCCATTATAATTTCAGAACCAGCAAGATGAAAATCATCAATAATAAAATGGGTATTGCGGGGCCGTCTTTTCCTGAATTTGAAGGCGTACCAATGCCCATCGGAATACCCTTTGGTATTTTCCCTTTAAACCAGGGTAGGCATGGGGGATTATTGCCGCCTGCATTTACGGCTAGTCCCGATTTCGGATTGGGCTTAGAAGGATTGGGCTATTATTTTGTATTGAGTGAAAGAATGGATGTGACTTTACGCTCTAATTTATATTCATTTGGAGGTTGGAACTTAAATATTAATTCGAAGTATATTAAGCGATATGCATATACGGGTAATTTGAATATCACTTTTCAGAATACCAAGAGTTTAAATAGAAGTACTTTATCTAAAGATGAATTTAGCTCGAGCAGATCTTTTATGATTAACTGGTCTCATAGCAGGGATTCAAGAGCAAGACCTGGAACTAATTTTTCTGCAAATGTGAATTTTGGTAGTAGCCGTTTTAATCAAACCTTACTCAATAATCCATTTGTTAATTTCCAAAATCAGTTAAGTTCTTCCATCAGTTATAGTAAAGATTGGAAGGGTAAGTATAATTTGTCTATCAATTTAAACCATAACCAAAACAACAATTTAAGATTGGTCAGTATGAATTTACCCACGGTCAACTTTAACGTGGTAACATTTTATCCATTCCAACCAAAAGACCAAGTTGGATCTGGTAGATGGTATGAAAAAATTGGTATTGGCTATAGTGGAAATTTTCAAAACCAATTATCTTTTTACGACACTGCATTTAGTGTAAGAAGAATTTTAGACACATTACAATACGGTGCACAACACAGCATCCCAATTACATTGTCACTTCCATCTCTTGGCCCAATTACAATAGCACCAAGCGTATCTTATTCAGAGAGATGGTATGGTCAAAGAACTTTTCGATCTTGGAACAATTCCACAAACAAGGTAGACACGGTGATACAACGTGGATTTTATGCTGCTAGACAAATGAGTTTTGGCATTGCTGCTAATACCCGAATTTTTGGAACATATAAATTTAAACCAACCAGTAATATTATTGCTATCAGACATGAAATAAGGCCTACCATTTCTGTGAATTATCAACCAGATATGAATGCCAAATACTATTATAATTTAAAAGTTGATACGAGCAATAGAACATTAAGGGTGTCTCAATTTGACGGTGGTATATTAGGCGCATTTTCGGAAGGATCATTCGGTGGTATTAGTTTTGGAATAGACAACTTGCTTGAAATGAAAACGAAGAACAAGCAAGACACAGCTGATAAAGCCGGTAAAAAAATAAAGCTAATTGATGGGTTTGGATTTAATTCGAACTATAACTTTTTAGCAGATAGTTTTCAATTAGGGAATTTTAATTTTTATGCTAGAAGTACCCTATTTGAAAAAGTGAATATCACGGCAAGTGCCAATTTAGACCCTTACGATATTGACAATAAAGGGTTTAGGTCTAAGAATATATTATGGGATCCAGCCAAATTCAAATTTGGTAGAATAACCAGTGGAAATGTGGCTATTTCGACTTCATTTAGGAGTAAATCGAAAGATGGTAAAGAAGAGAAAGAAAAGGATATTCCTGTAGATCCATTTATGACGCCAGACGAGCAACAAAGACAACTACAATTTGCGAGGGCAAATCCTGCTGAGTTCACCGATTTCAATATTCCATGGAATCTTTCCATTGCCTATTCCTTCAATTTCACGAGAGTATTAGCACCAGATTATAGTGGATTCATCACCCAAACTTTTTCTACTTTCAATTTCAATGGAGACTTTAGTTTGACCGATAAGTGGAAAGTAGGAGCAACTGGATACTATGATATTTCTCAAGGAAATTTACAACAGCTAAGTACTTTTATTACCCGTGAAATGCATTGCTGGCAATTATCTATAAACGTTACCCCAATTGGGTTGTATCGATCTTTTAATATCACGATAAGTCCGAAGTCTGGAATTTTAAGAGATCTTAGAATCAACAGAAGTAGAACCTTTTCTAATTTCTAATTATTGATTCATTAATGTAATCGATCAATTCAAATTATTTATTTGGTATGCTTCAAATAATGTTCAGCCATTTTGTTGTATACGATGTCCTTTAGAACAGCTGCAGATTGACCATTTACTTCAATAGGTTCTAAAAAATGAATGGCTAATGATTGAGGCATTAAATAGAAAAATCGATTGGCAGGCAATGCTTTCTTTGTGTTTAGAATCACTGCAGGTATAATAGCATATCCTGAATCAGCCGCCAATTTAAAAGCCCCATCATAAAATTGTTTTAGCGGAGCAGAAGTTCTGTTTCTAGTTCCTTCAGGATAGATACACATATGAAAACCCTTTTCTAGAGCGGCTTTCATGAGTTCATAACTTTTTCTTCTACTAGCATCACTTTTACGATCTACAATTACTGACCCTCTCTCATAATACCATCCAAAAAGAGGTACTTTGGTAAATTCTTTTTTAGCAATGGTTTGATTAGCTCCAGGAATAAAAGGAGAGGAAAGCGGTATATCAAGCAAAGAATTGTGATTACATGTAACGATATAGGTTTGCCCCTTTTTGAAATGGTATTTTCCTCTAACAGAAACAGGACAACCAATCATGAATAACCAAGTTCGCATCCATATCCGAGCAAGTTTGATGAAATATTCCATCCCCCTAGGATCAGGAATTAAGGCAGTAAGTAATGAGGGGATTAGAATGATCAGAAAAGTTCCAACAAAACTAAGCAATCCCCATAGGGCCCAGAATCTACCAAATACTGCTTTAATACTATTCATTCTATTTTTTAAATCTTTTATAAATGCCAATTGATAGGATCAATTCCTTGTTGTGCCAATAATTCATTGGTTTTGCTAAAATGTTTACACCCAAAAAAACCTTTGTCTGCACTAAAAGGAGAGGGATGGGCTGCTTTTAATACATAGTGTTTGGTTTCGTCTATCAATGCTTGTTTTTCGTGTGCAAACTTACCCCATAGTAAAAAAACTATTCCAGTTTTTTCTTGGGATATTTTTCTAATGACGCTATCCGTAAAATCCATCCATCCAATTTTAGCATGACTCGCAGGCTCATTGGCTCTGACCGTCAACACTGCATTCAATAACAATACACCCTGTTTAGCCCAAGGGAGTAGGTTTCCGGTATTGGGTATGGGCATCCCGATGTCTTTATGTAACTCTTTGTAGATATTAACCAATGAAGGCGGCGGCTTTACTCCATCCGGAACAGAAAAACTCAACCCATGTGCTTGCCCTGGTCCATGGTAAGGATCCTGTCCTAGAATCACCACTTTTAATTCACTAAAAGGGGTTTGATTAAATGCATTAAAAATAAGCGGACCTGGCGGATATATGATTTCTTTTGTTGCTTTCTCTGTTCTTAAATGTGCAACAACTTGAAGAAAAAAAGGCTTCTCAAATTCCTTTGCCAGTATTTCTTTCCAGCCTTTTTCAATTGAAACATTCATAGGGCAAATTACTAAAACTACTGATGCAAGTGTATTGAACCATATATTAAACCTAAATGCGGTACCTTTGCGCCCAATTTGGGTAAAAATTACCCATCACTATTATTTATGAGACATATTTTAAGTTACAGAAAATTATTAGGTGCTTCTGAAACAACCAGCCTAAAAGAGTTAAAATCAATTTATAGAGGTTTGATGAAAGAATGGCATCCCGACAAATTTGCTGATAATCCCGATTTAAAGCTTGACGCAGAAGAAAAAAGCAAGAAAATAATTCAAGCCTATCATTTTCTAGTAAGTATTGCACCTGAAACCAGGGAACAGACTTTAGCAGATTATACCGAAACAACCAATAATTCAAGTATTGTAGATTTCGATTACAAGTCTGAAGTACTGAAAATCATTTTTGAAGATGGCAATGAATACGAATATTTTGGGGTACCCAAAGCCATTTATGTAAAACTAATTAATGCTGAAACACCCGGCAGATTTGCCAGAAGGCATATTTATTCAAGCTATTTGTACAGAAGTACGAGTAAATTGGTGGCTGCGGAATAACCATCTACTAGAACAAGACAAGGAATTGGAAAGAAAAAACCCTACAAATACTTGTAGGGTTTTTATTTATCTGTTCGTGATTCGGATTGGATTCGAACCAATGACCTACTGCTTAGAAGGCAGTTGCTCTATCCAGCTGAGCTACCGAACCAGATTTGGAGGTGCAAAATAAAGGATTTTTTTTTACTAAATCAAACAAGGAGTCAAATTGAGGCGATAAATTGTAAAACAGTTTACTTTGCACCAAACGATTGACTTCATGAGCTACAATTATTTGCCCTTAGATAGTAAACCGCTTCAGTTTCAACAAATCAAGCATTTATTAGACTATGACCAATTGGTGTCCATCACATTTGATGCTCATGAAAAAATCATGCACTGTAGGGAATATTTAGATCAAAAGATGAAGGAACCTGGTAAAATGTATTACGGTGTTAATACTGGGTTTGGATACCTACAAAACGTTCAAATTAGTTTAGACCAAATTGAGCAATTACAATACAACCTGATTGTTTCCCATTCTTGTGGATTGGGGGATGAAGTTCCCAGTGAAATTGTAAAACTCATGATGATGCTTAAAATTAAGCAATTGAGCTACGGACATAGTGGAGTTCAAATACAAACCGTTATTAGGTTAATGGACATGTATAATCAAGGGGTATTACCAGTAATTTACACCCAGGGTTCTTTGGGGGCATCTGGAGATTTAGCTCCACTTAGCCATTTAAGTTTACCGTTGATTGGTCTTGGTGAAGTCTATTTTAAAGGAGAAAAAATGACTTCGGCTGAAGCTTTAAAAAAGTTGAATTGGGAGCCCATTCATCTTCAGAGTAAGGAAGGATTGGCTTTAATTAATGGCACACAATTTATGAATGCATATGGTTTGTATTGCTTAAAAAAAGCAGAACAAATCTTGGGAATGGCTAACTTAATTGCAGCATTATCAATTGATGCATTTGATTGTGTTACCGAACCTTATCATCCTGCAATACATCAAATTAGAGGACATAAAGGTCAAAAAGATACTGCTGCTGCCCTTCAATGTTATTTATATGGAAGTGAAATAGCTAGCCAAACAAAATCTCAAGTTCAAGACCCTTATTCTTTTAGGTGCATTCCGCAAGTTCATGGAGCTAGTATAGATGCTTTTAATCATGTTCTCCGAATTTTTATGCAAGAGGTTAATGCAGTAACGGATAATCCCAATATTTTTCCTGATGAAGATTTAATTGTAAGTGGAGGTAATTTCCATGGTCAGCCATTGGCAATTAATTTGGACTATCTGTGTATTGCTATGAGTGAAATTGCCAGTATTTCGGAAAGAAGAACCTATCAATTAATCTCAGGACAACGTAATCTTCCGATGTTTTTGGTTAAAAATGCTGGATTAAATTCTGGATTTATGATTCCGCAATACACGGCTGCCGGAATTGTTAGTGAAAACAAACAATTGTGTACGCCATCATCCGTGGATAGTATATCGAGTAGCAATAATCAAGAAGATCACGTGAGCATGGGAGCAAATGCCGCTACCAAATGCTTAAGGCTTATTCAAAATGTAGAAAAAGTATTGGGAATAGAATTGTTAACAGCAGCACAAGCGCTTGATTTTAGAAGGCCCGCGAAAACTTCTCCTATATTAGAAGAATTGATGAGTCAGTTTAGAAAAGTAGTCAGTTTTAATGACGCGGATAGAATTTTGCATACAGACATGATAAATTCAATTAATTTTATCGTCAATTACAACTTAAATAATCCAACAAATAGTTAGGGAATGAGCAGCGAAGAGAAAAGTTTGAATTTTATAGAAGAGATCATTGAGTCGGATTTAGCTAGTGGAAAACATCAATCAATTACTACTCGTTTTCCTCCCGAACCCAATGGATATTTGCATATAGGCCACGCAAAAAGCATTGTTCTGAATTTTGGTTTAGCCAAAAAATATGGCGGATCTACCAATCTTCGTTTTGATGACACCAACCCAGTTACAGAAGATACAGAATATGTAGAAAGCATTAAGAACGATGTAAAGTGGTTGGGATTTGAGTGGGCCAATGAATTATATGCTTCCGACTATTTTGATCAATTGTATGCAATGGCTTTAAAACTAATTGATCTTGGATTAGCTTATGTAGACGACAGTACCAGTGAAGAAATTGCAATACAAAAAGGTACCCCAACTACTCCTGGTAAAAGAAACGAATATGCAAATAGAACCCCTGTAGAAAATAGGGTTTTATTTGAAGAAATGAAAGCGGGGAAATATCCAGATGGATCAAAAGTGGTAAGGGCTAAAATAGATATGGAATCTCCTAATATGCTTTTAAGAGACCCCATTATATATAGAATCAAACATGCACACCATCATAGAACCGGCGATAAATGGTGCGTTTACCCCATGTATGATTTTGCGCACGGACAAAGCGATTCAATTGAAAAAATTACCCATTCTATTTGCACTTTAGAATTTGTACCGCATAGACCTTTGTACAATTGGTGTATTGAAAAGTTAGAAACCTTTCCTTCTCAACAATATGAGTTTGCCCGTTTAAACATGACTTATACGGTTATGAGTAAACGCAAATTATTGCAGTTGGTAAATGAACAAATGGTGAATGGATGGGATGACCCAAGAATGAGTACCATCAGTGGTATGAGAAGAAGGGGATATCCTGCAGCTGCAATTAGAGAATTCTGCGATAGAATTGGTGTTGCCAAAAGAGATAATTTAATTGATGTTGGTTTATTAGAGTTCTGTGTTAGAGAGGAATTGAATAAAACAGCCCTAAGAAGAATGGTCGTGTTTGATCCACTTAAAGTGATTATAACCAATTATGATAAAACAAGCGAAGATTTAACTAGTGAGAATAATCCTGAAGACCCCAACGGTGGGGTAAGAACGGTTCCTTTTAGCAAGGAATTGTGGATAGAGAAAGATGATTTCATGGAAATTCCTTCTAAAAAATATTTCCGTTTAGCTCCCGGACAAATGGTTCGATTAAAAAGTGCCTACATTATTAAATGTGAGGAGGTTGTTAAAGATACCAATGGAAATATAACCGAAGTACATTGTACATATATTCCAGAAAGTCGCAGTGGTGCAGACAGTTCAGGCATTCATGTGAAAGGAACTTTACACTGGGTAAGTGCAGCACATGCTATTCAAGCAGAAGTAAGATTGTATGATCGTTTATTTAAAGTTGAAGACGTAGCAAATGCTGAAGGAGATTTTAAAGACCATATCAATCCAGACTCTTTAACTATTCTATCGAATGCATTTGCAGAACCAGCACTAGCCAATGATGCACCTAACCAAGCATTCCAATTTTTAAGAAAGGGGTATTTTGTACAAGACCAAGACAGCAGTGCTAGCAAATTGGTTTTTAATAGAACCGTTACCTTAAAAGATTCTTGGGCAAAAGAAGTGAAGAAAGGTTAGTTTCTAATAATACTTCAATGGATTTCTTTTGGCTGCAAAAACATAGTTTTTAATGTTTTTCCAAAAAGCCAATATCATGTAAATGATAATAGGGGAACCCATTGTGAGAAATGAAATGTAAATAAACCACATGCGAATTCTAGTAGACGCAATTCCTAGCCTAACACCAATGGAGGAACATACCCCAAAAGCCTGTAATTCTAAAAATTCCCTGATTTTTTGCATGATGCTGATTTCTTTGTAACAGTTAAAGTTAAGCACTAAATTATCAATAATGTGCATATAAATTGATAATTGCATTTTAACCTAAGCCCGTTTTTTTGTAAATTTGCCCAGCTTACGCAAAAGATTCAATTAATATAAAATTACTTCTTTATGGCTTTTGACATTGACATGATCAAAAAAGTGTATGCAGAAATGCCTGCCAAAGTAGATAATGCCCGAAAAGTATTAGGTAGACCACTTACTTTATCTGAAAAAATTCTATTTGCACACCTACATTCAGACCAGCCGCTGGCTAATTTTGAAAGGGGCAATAGTTATGTAGATTTTGCACCAGACCGCGTTGCCATGCAAGATGCAACCGCTCAAATGGCATTGTTGCAATTTATGCAGGCAGGAAGGCCACAAGCTGCAGTACCTTCTACTGTTCATTGCGACCACTTAATTACCGCCAAAAACGAAGCTAAAAAAGACTTAGAAGTAGCGAATGCAGAAAGCAAAGAAGTGTATGATTTTTTAGCTTCTGTATCAAATAAATATGGAATTGGTTTCTGGAAACCAGGCGCTGGAATTATTCATCAGGTTGTATTAGAAAACTATGCATTCCCAGGCGGTATGATGATAGGAACCGACTCACATACGGTAAATGCTGGTGGTTTAGGCATGATTGCAGTGGGTGTTGGCGGTGCGGACGCTTGTGATGTAATGGCAGGTTTACCTTGGGAACTAAAATGGCCAAAATTGATTGGTGTAAAACTGACCGGTAAATTGAGCGGTTGGACAGCTCCTAAAGATGTAATATTAAAAGTAGCCGGCATCCTAACTGTAAAAGGTGGAACAGGGGCTATTGTTGAATATTTTGGAGAGGGCGCAGTAGCAATGAGTTGTACAGGTAAAGGCACTATTTGTAATATGGGTGCTGAAATTGGTGCAACCACATCAACATTTGGATACGATGATAGCATGAGCCGTTATTTAAAAGCAACAGGTAGAGAAGAAGTAGCTCATTTAGCAGACGGTATTAAAGACTACTTGAATGCAGATGCAGAAGTATATGCTTCTCCTGAAAAATATTTTGATCAAGTAATTGAAATAAATTTAAGTGAACTAGAGCCACACTTAAACGGGCCATTCACACCAGATTTGGCAACACCGATTTCTAAAATGAAGGAAGCTGCTGCAGCGAATGGTTGGCCAACTAAAGTAGAAGTAGGTTTAATTGGTAGTTGTACCAATAGTTCTTATGAAGATATCAGCAGAGCGGTGAGTTTGGCTCGTCAAGCTGCAGAGAAAGGATTGAAACCTAAAGCACAATACACGATTACTCCAGGTAGTGAGCAAGTTCGTTATACCATTGAGCGCGACGGATTTTTAGAAGTATTCGATAAAATTGGTGCAACTGTTTTTGCAAATGCATGTGGGCCTTGTATTGGAATGTGGGATAGAGTAGGTGCTGAAAAGCAAGAACGCAATACCATCGTACATAGTTTTAATAGAAACTTTGCAAAGCGTGCAGATGGCAATCCGAATACCATGGCATTTGTGGCAAGCCCAGAATTAGTTACCGCTTTGGCTATTGCAGGTGATCTTACTTTCAATCCTTTAACTGATACCCTTACTAATGAAAAAGGGGAACAAGTAAAATTAGACGAACCAACTGGAATGGAATTACCTCCAAGAGGCTTTGCAGTTGAAGATGCAGGATACCAAGCACCTGCTGAAGACGGTAGCGCAGTGAACGTTAAAGTAGATCCTGCAAGCAAACGCTTACAATTATTAGATCCATTTGCCGCTTGGGAAGGCACTGACCTAAAGGGATTAAAGCTGTTGATTAAAGCAAAGGGCAAGTGTACCACAGACCATATTTCTATGGCAGGTCCATGGTTAAAATTCCGTGGACATTTAGATAATATTTCTAACAATATGTTGATTGGTGCGGTTAACTTCTTTAATGAAAAAACCGACAATGTAAAAAATCAATTAACAGGAGAATACGGTGCTGTTCCTGCTACACAGCGAGCATATAAAGCGGCTGGCATTGGATCAATTGTTGTAGGAGATGAGAACTATGGAGAAGGAAGTTCAAGAGAGCATGCTGCTATGGAACCACGTCATTTAGGTGTTCGCGCAATTCTAGTAAAATCTTTTGCTCGAATTCACGAAACCAATTTGAAGAAACAAGGTATGTTGGCTTTAACTTTCAATGATAAATCAGACTATGATAAAATTCAAGAGGATGATGTAATCAATATTGAAGGATTAACAACTTTCGCCCCAGGAAAACCATTAACCATTGTTTTAACACACAAAGACGGTTCTGTTGACAATATTGTGGTAAATCATACATACAATGCACAGCAAATTGAATGGTTTAAAGCTGGAGGCGCATTGAATATTATTCGCAAGCAAGTTGCTGGATAATTCATTATTATTGAAATAACTACTTTTATCGAGTCCTGCCAGATCTATTTGGCAGGACTTTTATTTTAAACATAGATATCTTTTTTCTGACCAGATCACTCATCATATTATACCTCATCATTTTTGGATCCTATATCTTGTGGACAAGACAGCCCGACTATTTTGATGGAGAGAAATATCCAGCAACGATACAATTAGTTAAAGATTCTATTTCCAATAAAATGATTCCTAAAGCATTTTATTCAATTGGAGTAGATCAGTATTCTATTGAAGTAGCTTATCCATTTTTAACATATGTAGAGAATGAAAAAGTCACGGTTATATTTGAGTCAGAGCATCCTTCAAAAGCAAGCGTATACCGTTTTTGGGGCTACTGGTTACATTGGGAAGAGCTTGTAGGTTCTATTATTGCAGCTATTGTTCTATTTCAAATTGCGGTTTCAATAACCAACAATCCAACGGAAGCCGCAATGAAGGAACAAATGGATTATACTCCTGAAAAGAAAACCAAGTACGATTAACGGATTCAATAACTTAGCATTTTATAATTTGAATATGAAAAAAAATATCCTCATTGCAATCAGTATAATTCTGGTAGGATTTGCCTGTAATAAGAACCCCTATAAAGCAACTAACAAAGTATATAAAAAGCAAGTAAAGAATTATTTAGCCAGTATTGGATCTATACCCGAACAGTCAATACTAAATGATACCATTCCTCCCTCACCATATTGGGTAGGTACTACTAATTTTGGTATTCGCAAGCCCAGTTATGTAATCATTCATCATACTGCACAACATTCAACAGATCAAACTTTAAAAACATTCACTTTACCAAGAACAGCAGTGAGTGCACATTATGTGATTGGAAGCGATGGCAAAGTTTTTCAGATGTTAAACGATTATTTCAGAGGTCAACATGCGGGTGTAAGTAGATGGGGGAATCAATTAGACATGAATTCTGCATCTATTGGAATTGAATTAGACAATAACGGATTTGAATATTTTGAACAAGCGCAAATCAATAGTTTATTGGTTGTGTTGGGCAAACTTAAAAAGGCATACAGCATTCCAACAGCTAATTTTATTGGTCATGGAGATATTGCACCAACTCGAAAGAATGATCCCAATTGGAGATTCCCATGGAAACAGTTGGCAGATAAAGGGTTTGGTTTATGGTATGATGAAAGTAGAGATTCCGTCCCTGAAAGTTTTAATCATATAGTTGGCCTAAGAATTGTAGGGTTTGATATAAAAGATACCACTGCTGCAATAGTTGCATTTAAAAGACATTTTTTACAAGATACCACTAAAGGAATGACCCCTTATGGCAGAGAAATTTTATTTAATCTCCATAAGAAATATTTCTAATGGAGTAAACCAACCAATATGATAAGGAGATATCTGTTAATTGTATTTTTATTTTTGCAATTAGCAAATACAGAGGCAAACGCTCAGTTATTACCCAATATAGAAATCATTAATGCTTTAAAAGAAAGTGATCGATTTATCGCTATTGGTAAATCACACCAAGCATTGGTTCAATTGCATCAAGCTTTACAAACCAAAGAAACAGTAGAAGATCAGCGCCTTCTGTCCCATTTATATAATAATCTTGCGATCGTTCTAGCCCGATATAACAATTTTCCTGCGGCAATGGCTTGTTTTTACAAAGCTGGTTCTATTGAAACGAAATATAATTTTACCAAAAGGGGAAGACGTTTTCTTTCTCTATTTAGAACTGATGCAAATTATCAAAACAAAACCAATGAGTATATCATTAATGATGAGATTTTAGAGTTAATGGTTCAAGATGAAATTAACCAAAGAGAATTAGAAAGAACCGAAGAATTTGAATCTGAACGAATACAACCTGAAACAATCGTTGAAGCTTTTCTAGATCAAAAAGAAGCTTCACATTATGCGTTAGCGCTGTTAATTAAGCAACCAATTCCTGGTCAAAAAAATACCAATACAGGATTGGGTGAAGTAGGGCATTCATTTATTTCCCTAATTAAATACAATAAAGATCAATCAGCAATTTGTAAAACGTTTGGGTTCTATCCAGAAGAAGGACAACTGATTCCAGTTAATCCAGTCATGCCAAAAGCCAATTCGGTCATCAAAGATGATGCTTATCATAATTGGGATCAATTACTGGGTAAATTTGTAACAAAAGAGCAATTTGAAAAAATACTGGAATACATTGATCACAATATTATCAACCAATACCATTTAAGTGATTACAATTGTTCAGATTTTGCTTTAACGCTTGCTCAATTGAGTAATATTAACATTGAAAATACAGTTGGAAACTGGCCCCTTGGTAGAGGCGACAATCCCGGCTATATAGGTCAAAGTATTCTAGCTGGTCATTATTATAACTTAGAAACTAAGTCCAAAGAGGGATTGTTTACCTGTTCCAACAATTTGTTTACAAAAACAAAGAAGTAGTCATTTTTTTTGCTAAACAACGTACATCCTAACGCTTGTTAGCTTATTTTTGCGGCATAAAATTTTACAACCATGCATTTTCAGTTGAGTGAAGAACATTTGATGATTCAGAAAGCGGCAAGAGATTTTGCCCAAAATGAGTGTAAGCCCGGTGTTATTGAAAGGGATGAACTCCAGAAATACCCCTATGAGCAAGTGATGAAATTAGCTGAATTGGGTTTCATGGGAATGATGGTAAGTCCTGAATATGGTGGTGCTGGTATGGATACCCTTAGCTATGTTTTAGCGATGGAAGAAATCAGCAAAGTAGATGCAAGTACAAGCGTTAGCATGAGCGTGAACAATAGCTTGGTATGTTGGGGATTAGAAACTTTTGGCAACGAAGATCAAAAGAAAAAATACTTAACTCCTTTAGCTCAAGGTAGAAAAGACGATCAACTTTATATAGGTGCTTTCCTATTGAGTGAACCAGAAGCTGGCAGTGATGCAACCAGCCAACAAACAACAGCAGAAGATAAAGGCGATCATTATTTATTAAATGGAACGAAGAATTGGATTACCAACGGTTCTTCGGCTTCTGTTTACTTAGTTATTGCTCAAACCGATCCGGCAAAAGGCAGTAAGGGGATCAATGCTTTTATTGTTGAAAAAAACTGGCCTGGCGTAACAGTAGCAGCCAAAGAAAATAAATTAGGAATCAGGGGAAGCGATACCCATACTATTTTATTTAATGATGTGAAAGTTCCAAAAGAAAATAGGATAGGAGAAGATGGTTTTGGATTCAAGTTCGCAATGAAAACATTGGCTGGAGGTAGAATTGGAATTGCCTCTCAGGCTTTGGGTATTGCCAGTGGTGCTTACGAATTAGCATTAGCCTATAGCAAACAGCGTAAAGCTTTTGGAAAGGAAATCATGCACCATCAAGCTATTCAATTTAAATTAGCAGATATGGCTACCAAAATTGAATCAGCTCGATTATTATGTTTAAAAGCAGCTTGGGAAAAAGACAATGGATTAGATTATACTTTAAGTTCTTCTATGGCGAAAGTATTTGCCAGTGAAACAGCCATGTGGGTAACCACTGAAGCAGTTCAAATTCATGGTGGATATGGATTTGTAAAAGAGTACCATGTTGAGCGATTAATGCGTGATGCAAAAATCACCCAGATCTATGAAGGCACTAGCGAAGTTCAAAGAATTGTAATTAGTAGAAGTATTTTAAAATAAGTTGAATGAAATTCAATTGCTTGCTCTTATTCCTGTTGATTTTTTACACGAATAAGAGCAATGCTTTTGATACTACTATTGTTACGAAATTACTACACCGTATTGATCAACTTCAAGTAAAAGAAAACGGTGTTTTCCCAAAGGGGCTATTCCCTTCTTACAGAACCTATGCTTTAAATCAAGATCGACAAAAAGCAGATATTAATCCTTTCTTTACAGGATTGATTGTATTTACATTGGAAAGGATTAAAGATCAACTTACCCCTTACCAACAAAAACTGGTTGAGCAGATTTCTTCAAATGCAAAGCCATCATTTGCAAAATTTAAAAATCGAAAAGGCAGAGACACGTATAATTTTTGGCCAACAGACACAGCACAAATTTTTCCAAATAGTGGCTGGATGAATCTTTTTAATAAGAGTCAATCATTGCCAGACGATATGGATGATACAGTCATTATTTTAATGGCACTGAAAGCAAATGAAAAGACTGCAAACGAAATTCATTTGTTAATGCAAGAATATATAAACGGAGGTAAAGGTAAAATCAATAATACCCTTTCTTCAATCAGCCATTTACCTGCCTATTCGGTATGGTTTGGAAATAAAATGCCAGTTGATTTTGATATTTCTGTACTTAGCAATTTGCTCTATTTTGTTCAAGAATATAATCTACCCTTTACAAAAGCAGATTCATCTAGTATACAAGTGATTGTAAATATTTTAGAAGACAAAAAGCATATAACTGCACCAAGCTTTATTTCTCCCCATTACGGTAGCTCAGAAATCATTTTATATCATCTGTCTAGATTAATGGCATTAAAAACTATTCCTGAACTTGAAAAGTTTAAACCAATACTTATTCAGCAAGCTCAAGAACTAGAACAAAAAAAACAACCATTTTTGAACCAAGTACTATTGTCTTCTTCTTTATTAAGGTGGGGAGTAAAACCTAATTTTATAACGGTACAGAATACGCTAGATTTGACTCAATTAATTGAAGATGAACAATTTTCTTTTTTCATTGCCAATATGGCTTCCATGTTACCCAAACAATTAAAAAAAACTTTTACTGCTAGTAAGGTGGGAAAATTCAAGTACTATTGCCCGGCATATAACAATGTATTACTACTAGAAAATATCATTTTGCATCAAAAATTGGTAAATAATTAATAAAAATTATGCCCGTAAATACGATCGCTTTTCAAAATATTTTATCTGTGTTGGCAAATACGAATACCACTTTAGTAGCGGTTAGTAAAACCAAGCCCAATGAAGATTTAATGGAATTATACCAATTGGGTCAGAGAGACTTTGGGGAGAACTATGTGCAAGAATTAGTAGACAAAGCTGCAGCATTACCTAAAGACATTCGTTGGCATTTTATTGGACATTTACAAAGCAATAAGGTTAAATACATTGCCCCATTTGTTCATTTGATACATGGTGTAGATAGTTTGAAATTATTACAGGAAATTAATAAACAAGCACTTAAAAACAATCGCACTATTGATTGTTTATTGCAAATGCATATTGCAGAGGAAGAAACCAAGTTTGGATTAGATGAATCTGAAATAGAAGCCATTCAATTGGTTTTACCTCAATTGAATAATATTAGAATACTTGGTTTTATGGGAATGGCTTCTTTTAGTGAGGATATGGATAAAGTAAAAAGAGAATTTTTACATTTAAAAAATCAATTTGACTTATTCAAAATATGGTCCGAACAAAATCTATTGAATGCAACAAATAAAGGAATTTCAATTCTTTCAATGGGTATGAGTGGTGATTACCAATTAGCGATTGATTGTGGAAGTAATATGGTCAGAATTGGTAGTTTATTGTTTGGGCCAAGAAATTATGCTCAATAAAAAAGCGAATCAATTGATTCGCTTTTTTACATTTTTATAAAGTTTCCTTTAGCCATTTAAAAAATTCCCGCTGCCATACCAATCCATTTTGTGCGGTCGACACCCAATGGTTTTCTCCGGGCAGATACAATAATTTGCTTTTAATGCCTCGTAATTGAGCTGCTTGAAAAGCTTGTAATCCCTGCTCAATGGGCACTCTAAAATCCATCCCGCCCTGAACAATCATGATAGGAGTATTCCATTTAGCAACATGATTGATTGGATTTTGAATACCATAGGTTTTTTGAGCAGATGGATTTTTATCCCAATAAGCTCCACCGTAATCAAAATTGACAAACCACAATTCTTCGGTAGTACCATACATACTCTTAGTATCGAATATACCATCGTGAGAGATAAATGTTTTAAAACGATTCTTGTGAATTCCAGCTAACATGAATACAGAATAGCCTCCATAACTTGCCCCTACACAACCCAGTCTATTCTTGTCTACAAAGGGCTCTTTGCTCACTGCATCAATAGCTGATAAATAATCATTCATTACTTGTCCTCCATGGTCTTTACTGATCGATTCATTCCATTGGGTCCCATGACCTGGCATGCCTCTTCTGTTGGGAGCAACAACAATATATCCTTGTGATGCCATTAACTGAAAATTCCAACGAAAAGAATAGAACTGTGTTAGTGGGCTTTGTGGTCCACCTTGACAATACAATAAGGTTGGATATTTTTTGGTTGCATCAAAACCAGGGGGATATATAACCCATACCAACATTTTCTTTCCATCTGTGGTAGTCACCCATCTTCTTTCTGTTTTGCATTTGGCTATACTGCTGTAAAAAGAATCATTCACATGGGTTAATTGCTCCATTTGATTATTCTGCAAATTCAATGTGTACAGTTCTGCAGCCGTATTCATATCTGTTCTAGAAACGACTAAGTTATTTCCCGATTGAGCAACAATGCCTGTAATATCAAAATCCCCAGATGTCAATTGCTTTATCACCGGCAACATTTTAGTTAACCCAGGATTATTTACTTGAAATAATTGTAATGTGCCATTAATAGGGGCCCAGAAAAATAAGAAACGTCCGTCTTCGCTCCATTTAAATCCCTCTACATGAATATCGTCTCTATGTGCAGTAAGATTAATAGGAAACTTGCCATTGACTAATACAATAAGGTCTTGCTTGTCTGCTTCAAAACCATCTCTTTTCATTTGCATCCAAGCGAGTACACCATTTTGATTGTACTGTGGTGATAAATCATATCCTTTATTGGCTTCGGTTAAATTAACAGTAAGCCCAGTCTCTATATTGTATTGGTAGAGGTCTGTATTGGTGCTCACCGCATAATCAGTACCATATTTTTTCTTAGCAACATAAACGATATGCTTGCCATCTGGATGCCAAATAAAATCTTCGTCTCCACCAAAGGGCTTGGTGGGCGCGTCATATGGTTCATTGGGCATGATGTCTTTTCCTTGTAAAGATTTACCATTTGCAAAAGGGGCAACAAATACATGGTTGTATTCGCCATCCTCCCAAGTATCCCAATGTCGATAGTTTAGAGAAGTATATACATAGGCATCCGATTTAGGGAGGTCTGGATACAATTCCTTTCCTGCTACTTTATTGATTTTAACTTCATCAGAATAAATGATATACTTACCATCCGAAGATATTCGATCGTTCACAAGAAGGTCTTCATTATTGGATAATTCAATAGCTGCCCCTCCATTAATTGGAATTTTAAATTTTTTGCGAATATTTTTATTTGCTACAATATCAGGTGTTGCAACTGAATAAATAATATACTGTTTGTCTTTACTAATGCCTAATGCAGAAACTCTTTGTATTTGCCATAATTTTTCAGGCGTTAAAAGTTCTTGTGCTTGAGTTATTTGAAAACAACCCAATGCTGCTAACATTAGTAATTTTTTCATGACTTATTTTTTAGCCGTTTTTGCATAATCTAATACCAAGTGTACAAATGCTTTAACCCCCACATCTAATTTAGAATCATTAATCATAAAGCCCGGTGTATGGTGATCAGGAGCGGAAGACATGGTTGGGAATTGAGGATCTCTTGCTCCTAAAAAGAAAAAGAAAGAGGGAGCTTTTGTACCAAAATAAGAAAAGTCTTCTGCACCGGTAACCCAATTAGTTAGTTTTACGTTGCCAGGGCCACCTGCAGCTGTTTGCAAAGAGGGTAGGGTTCTTGCCACTAATTCAGGATCACTGAATGTAACCAATGTTTTGGTGTCTATCATCACATCTGCAGTTGTTCCGTTTGCTTCTGCAATATTCTTAGCAATCAATTTTATTTTTTCATGGACTGTCTTTTGAACCTCACTATCTAATGTTCTAATGGTACCTTCCATTATTGCTTCTTCAGGTATAATATTCGCCCTAACACCTGATTGTATTTTCCCTACTGAAACTACCACTGGAGCTTGAGTGATATCGATATTTCTACTTACAATAGTTTGTAATGCCTGTACAATTTCAGCACTTACTACTATTGGATCAATAGCGTTCCATGGATATGCACCATGACTTTGTTTACCCTTTACTTTAATCGTAAACCAATCTGATGAAGCCATAGTAGCTCCAGGCTTATAATAAATTTTCCCTAAATCGTATTTTGAATTGATATGAATTCCAAAAACAGCATCTACTTTAGGATTGTCCATAACACCCTCTTTGATCATTAATGCAGCTCCTCCTTCTTCTGTGCCGGGAGGGCCTTCTTCTGCTGGTTGAAATAAGAACACCACAGTGCCACTAATATCATTTTTGATTTTACTCAAAACTTCTGCAGCACCCAATAACATGGCCACATGGGAATCATGACCACATGCATGCATTACTGGAACAGTTGCTCCATTGTATTCACCTTTTGCTTTTGATGCAAATGGCAAGCCGTTTCTTTCTTCAACAGGCAGGCCATCCATATCGGCTCTCAACGCCACCACTGGTCCTGGTTTCCCGCCCTTTAATATACCTACCACACCTGTTTTAGCTACAATCCTTGTACTAATACCAAAACTTTTCAAGGCTTCTTCTACTTTTTTACAAGTATTAAATTCTCGATTCCCTAGCTCAGGAAATTCATGAAAATACCTACGCCAATTGATTACTTTGGCATTTTCGTCTTTAAACAATTGTTCCAAGTTATTTGGATAGGGTTGCGCAACAACAGTTCCCGATACGAATAAAAGGATGGATAAGATTTTTTTCATAAGTAGCTAATAATTAAGAATTCCTAAGTTACTGAATACCTTCTTCATATTGAAATGATGTAGAAATTATAAAATAATTCCATTAAACTTTCCGTAACTTGAGTGAAACGTAATACTTATGAAAAAAATCACTTATCTACTTGCAGCTGCTATTGTTTTTAATTTTTCATTTGCAAGTGCATCATCTGTTGGAACTACAACTGGTGAAACCAATAAGACCACTGCATCTACTAACACTATAACTATGGACGACGCAGTTGTAACTGATGCCATGAGTCAGTTTAAAAGTTTGTCTAGAGTAGACAGGAAAGCCAAATTGAAAGAAGTTAAAAGTTTGATGAAAGAGTACAAAGCCAATAAAGCAAGTGCTACTCCTTCAACAGATAAAGTGTTATTAGCTATTTTAGCCATTTTATTACCACCATTAGCAGTATACTTGCATGAGGGTACTACCAATGGAACATTTTGGATAAGTGTTTTATTAACCTTATTATTCTGGATACCAGGCGTCATTTTTGCCCTGATTACCGTATTATAATTTACCTATGTTCACCGTATACTTGGCGAAGTGTATCTGCTATTTCGCCAAGTGTACAATAGGTTTCAACCGCTTCTACCACTAATGGCATTAGATTGGTTGTCCCTAGTGCTGCTGTTTTAATTGCATCTAAACACTGCGCTACTTTCGCTTGATTTCTTTTGTTTTTTAATTCAGCTAATTTTGCTGTTTGCAGTTGACGAATACTGTCGTCAATTTTAAATCCTGGAACTGGATTTTCTTTATCTATGGTAAATTTATTTACCCCTACAATAATCTTTTCGCCACTTTCTATATTTCGTTGGTATTCAAAAGCACTACGTGCAATTTCTTCTTGCATAAAGCCTTGTTCTATGGCACTTACGCTACCACCCATAGCAGCAATTTTATTCATTAATTCCAAAGCTTTATTTTCTACTTCGGCAGTGAGTGATTCAACAAAATAGCTGCCCGCTAAAGGATCTACCGTATCTGGAGCTCCGCTTTCAAAAGCCACGATTTGTTGGGTTCTTAAAGCTATTCTAGCTGCTTCTTCTGTTGGCAAACTCAATGCTTCGTCATAACCATTTGTATGCAAACTTTGTGTTCCCCCAAGCACTGCGGCAAGAGTTTGGATCGTTACTCTGCTAATATTATTTAAAGGCTGTTGAGCTGTAAGTGTTGCACCTCCGGTTTGTGTATGAAACCTTAACATCATCGCTTTTTCATCTGTAGCGCCTAATTCTTTCATAATACGTGCCCACATTTTTCTTGCTGCACGAAACTTAGCAACTTCTTCAAATAGATTATTATGTGCATTAAAGAAAAAAGACAATCTTTTTCCAAAAACGTTTATGTCTAACCCTTTTGCCAATGCAGCTTCCACATAGGCTTTACCATTACTTAAAGTAAAAGCAATTTCTTGTACTGCAGTACTTCCAGCTTCTCTGATATGATACCCAGAAATAGAAATCGTATTCCATTTAGGAAGAGAACTACTACACCACTCAAATATATCTGTGATAATTCTCATTGAGGGTTTTGGAGGATAAATATAAGTTCCTCTAGCAGCATACTCCTTTAAAATATCATTTTGAATGGTACCTGCAACCTTATTCAAATCGGCTCCTTGCTTTTTTGCCAATGCTACATACATCGCTAATAAAATAAAGCCTGTTGCATTGATGGTCATTGAAGTACTTACTTGTTCCAATTGAATTCCCTTAAACAACAATTCCATGTCTTCTAAACTATCAATGGCAACACCTACTTTACCCACTTCACCTTCAGATAAATCATGATCACTATCATACCCAATTTGAGTGGGTAAATCAAAAGCAACACTTAAGCCCATAACACCTTGGCTTAATAAATAATGATATCTTTTATTACTTTCTTCTGCTGTTGAAAAACCAGCATATTGGCGCATCGTCCACAACTTACCCCTATACATATCAGATTGAACACCTCTGGTGTAAGGATACTGTCCAGGCTTTTCTTCATTCAACTGCAATTTTGCAAGGTCTTCAACCGTATAACAAGCTTTTATTTCAATTCCACTATCGGTCATTTTTTTGGATGGCATGGTTCTCGTTTTATTTTACAATAATTGCTTGACTTCATAACTCAATGCTTCCGACACAAGCTCGTGTAAAGCCGCAGCAGGGTTAGCTACCAAGTATTGCATAATGGCTTTTTGCAAATCTAAACCAGATGAATCAGGAGTTAATTGTTGTCCTATTTGATTGATGATTTGCAAGTTTTTTTCTTTCAAATTTTTTACAGCCTTCCAAGATGCAGGACTGATATACATTTGCTGGGTAACATTAAAGTCAAATTCCTCTCTGATAATTTTAGAATACATTAACTGTAATTCTGTGGCAGAAATGGCATTTGCCGGGTTTCTATTGATTAAGTTGGGTAAAGCAATTCGATCTGTTAATAATAACAATCGCTCATAAGCTTGTAAAACAAGGGCATTGCCAGATTGATTGCGCTGCTTTTCCTGAGCCACCAACCGTCTTTGCAAATAGATCAAATAAGCGGCCATTCCTGCAATGGAAAAGGCCAATACTATGGTAATCGTCGTAGATTGATCCATGCTGTTGATTCTTTTGGCAAAGGTAGGGGATGAATGAGGAATTCCCTCTATCGTAAACACAAACAGTTGGCAGTTCAGCCAAAATGGTAACTTTGCAATATAAATATTGATTATGGAAACAGCAGTTACAACTCAAATTCCTGTAACTTTTACAGAGGGAGCAATTGTAGAAATTAAGCGATTAATGGCTGAACCTAACTTTGATTCCACACAACGTTTAAGGGTAGGAGTAAAAGGTGGTGGATGCAGCGGAATGACTTATGTATTGGGGTTTGATCAAATCGAAAAAGAGGATGACTTATTTGAAATTGAAGGGATACCTTGTATCATGAATAAAAGTCATGGACTTTACTTGTATGGTATGGAAATAGATTGGCAAGGTGGCCTCAATAGCAGGGGATTTACTTTTAGTAATCCCAATGCCAGTAAAACTTGCGGCTGCGGAACTTCCTTTGCTGTATAAGTCTAAATGAATGCTGAGCCAGTTAATATGGTATCAGCTGAAATAGCATCTACAAACTTTGTTGAATTAAATAAAAATGCCCCGATTTACATCGAGGCATTTTTTATTATGTCTAATAGCTTATTTAGCTTTTGATCCTAACGCACGGCCCTTACCGAAATCGACTAAGAAAGGTGCTGCAACAAAGATAGAAGAATAAGTACCTGTAGCAACCCCAATCAACATGGCGAATGCAAACCCTCTGGTCACTTCACCACCAAAGATGAATAAGATCAAGATGGTTAAGAATACAGTAACAGAAGTCATGATGGTTCTGCTTAAAGTTTCATTGATGGCTCTGTTAATGATGGCCGCATTGGGCGTGCCTTTCATTAAAGCGCTGTCTTCTCTAATACGATCGTAAACAATCACGGTATCGTTCATTGAGAAACCAATTACAGTTAGTATTGCCGCAATAAAATGCTGGTCAATTTCTAATGGGAATGGAACAAAATCCTTTAAGAAACTGAATACAATTAAAGTGACAAATACGTCGTGCATTAAGGCTACAATAGAGCCCAATGAATAACGCCAATCACGGAAACGAATAAAGATGTACAAGCAAATCACTAATACTGCAAACAAGGTAGCCTTGGTTGCACCAGCTTTTAAATCATCAGAAATGGTTGGCAATACTGTTTGTGACCCTTGTTTGTAGGTGTTCTCAAATGTATCAAAACTAGTTCCTGAAGGTAAATATTTGGTTAAACCTTCGTATAACTTGCGTTCTACTTCAGCGTCCACATTATTTCCCGTTTCTTTAATCTTATAAGAAGTAGTAATATTTACTTGATTCTTTACATCAACTGTTTTAATGATTGGTGCTTCTCCAAATACGTTCTTTAAATCTTGACGAATCATTTCTGGATCAACAGGCTTATCAAACTTAACCGTGTAACTTCTACCACCTGCAAATTCTACACCTTCATCAAAACCATGGAAGAAAGAAGCAATACCCATAACAAAGATTACCGCAGACAGCATATAAGCATACTTTCTGTATTCAATAAACTTGAAATTGGCATGATTGAATATCTTCTTGGAAATTCCAGTGAAATATTCAAAGTGTCTGTTTTTGTTGGTATACCAATCAGAAATTAAACGAGATACTAAGATTCCACAGAATAATGATAATAAGATACCAATGATTTGAGTGGTAGCAAATCCTAATACAGGGCCTAAGCCAAAGTAAGCAAGGATAATAGCCGTTAATAGGGTAGTGATATGACCATCTAGTACAGGAGCTAAAGAACGCTTATAGCCTTCATTCACTGCCGCAGAATAGTTTTTACCCTTGGTTAATTCTTCTTTAATACGCTCAAAGATGATTACGTTGGTATCTACCGCCATACCGATGGTTAATACCAAACCAGCAATACCAGGAGCTGTCAAAGTAAATCCTAAAGCACTCAATACACCAATGGTGAATAATAAGTTTAAGATCAATGCAATATTCGCTACCCATCCGCCTGTGTTAAAGTATAATAACATCAAGGCAAAAATCACCAAGAAAGAAATTCCAAAAGACATTGCACCACCTTTAATAGATTCACTACCCAAAGTTGGCCCTACGGTTTGGCTTTGAACAATTTTAGCAGGAGCAGGTAATTTACCACTCTCTAAAATTTCAGATAAATCTTGTGCTTCTTTGATGGTATAGTTACCACTGATTTGTGAATTACCAGTAGTGATTGGATCGTTTACATTTGGAGCAGAATAAACAAAATTGTCTAATACAATAGCAATTGGCTTACCTACATTTCTAGTAGTCATTTTAGCCCAAATATTAGAACCCACTTTGTCCATATTCATTTTGATGGCAATTCTTCCACGCTCATCATAATCTTGTGATGCACCTGCAATACGGTCTCCCTCTAATTCAGCTTGACCATTGTCTAAGGTTTTGACAGCATATAAAGTAAGAATATCTTTTGCTTTAGGATCATCTAATTCAGCTTTACCATACATGAAAACTAAGTTAGAAGGGAACTTGCTTTTTACAGATTCCATTGCCAAGTAATCATTTAAAGTACCAGTGTCTTTAGATTGAATATAACCTAACGCAGCTGGATAAACAGGGCGACCATTTTCAGCTTGATAAGGCTGTGTAATTTGCAATAAACGCAGAATAGGATTTTCAGTGGCTTTGATAGCAGCTGAATCTACTTTAGCTGTTGCAGATTTAGTAGCCATGGTAGAAATAGTAGCCGTTTTGCTGGTGTCTGCTTTTGGTGTTGCTGTTGCAACGGCTTTCGCTGTATCAACCTTGGTAGCAACTTTATCAGCGCCAGTTAAATAATCTTGAACGGCTTTATCTGCAGCAACAATACCAGATTGAACGTCTTTGTTCTCCCAAGTGTACACTTCAAAAAACTGAAGATTCGCTGTTGACTGTAAATAGTTTCTTACACGATCTTTATCGTTTACACCAGCTAATTCAATATTGATTCTGCCTTTGGCAGGATCTGGGTTGATATTATTAGATGAAACCCCAAAACGATCGATTCTGGTTCTTAAAATTCTGAAAGTATTGTTGAATGCAGCTTCTGCTTGTTTGCGTAAGTAGTTCTCTACTTTTGCATTTGAATCTTCAATTTTAACAGCAGATGCACTTTTGGTAGCAAAGAATGGGGCTAATTTTCCTTCAGGATTGACCTTACTATATTCCTCTAAGAATAGTGTAATCAAATCTGCACCACTATTGGCTTTTCTTCCAAAAGCAGCTTCCAAAGCCTTATTAAAATTAGCGTCCTTGGTATAGTTACTTAATGATTTTATTAAACCATCCAAGCCTACTTCCATGGTTACACTCATACCACCTTGTAGGTCTAGACCCAACATCAATTCTTTTTCTTTGGCACTACGGTAAGTAGTTAAACCAAAAGCCAATTTGGTGTCTTTGGTACTATCTAACAAACGAAGTAATCTAGTCTTCTTTAGGTCTTCTAAAGAATCGGTGTAAGCAGCTTGTAATTCCTTGTTGCCAGGATACTGTTGTTCTGCTGTTGGAAAACGCTTTAACCACTCTGTGGCTTTCTTTTCCATTGCAGATTCATGGCTGTTTACAAACCAAGTGAATGATAACTGGTAAAGACAAATCAATGTAAGTGCTATGGCAAAAAAACGCACTAAACCTTTCAGTTGCATATTAGTAACGGTTTACGAAGTTTTATTCCTGATTTTTTCAGGACGGCAAAGATAGGGGAATGAGTGATTAATTCACAGTAACTTCAAAGTAAAGAGGGGTATTAGGCGGAATAGAGCCTCTACCAACGCAGGAGTAAGCCAAAGATGAGGGGATTACTAAGCGAATTTGGCCTCCTCTTTTAACCAATGGGATGCCAATTGTCCAACCTTCTATAACACCACTTAATGAGAAAGATACCGGAGTAGCGGCTGCATCAAATACGATTCCATTTAAGAATTTCCCTGTGTAAACTGCATTTACTTGAGAAGTGGCGTTCAAGGAAGCTCCAGTACCAGGGTTCATGATTTGGTACAATAAACCACTAGGATGCTCAGTATAAGTGATATTATTATCCGTACAAAACTTAACCATAGCTGCTTTTTCCGAAGCTGCAGATACGGGGGTGCAACCAGTACTTCCCGTTTTTCCGCAAGATAAAAGAGTAATAGTGATCAATAAACCCAACGCAATCAGTAATTTTTTCATTCTCAGTTTTCTTTTAAGACGCAGAACCATTGTTTATGGCTGCATCTGTCGTATTTAATTTTTGTTTTTTAGCTAAAATTTCTTGAAACCGCTGGTCATTCATTTCCCATTTAAACCTGCGATACATAAATGCGATAAAGATAGAAATGCCTAAAATGGCCATAAAAAGGACAAAAGCACTCATTTTACTATTGGCTTCCATAGTTGCACGCTTATACCAACCAGATAATATAAATGACAGTACTAACACCCCAATGGCAAAACCAGAAGAAAGACCTAACATAAAGGCTTTTCTGCTGCTCTTTTCTTTCTCACTATTTAATTGCCAAAAGGCAAAAAAGGCTTCATCGTCCAATTGCATGGCGCAAAATTAGGTCAGTTTGAGGTAAAAAACGTAGTTTAACCGACCATTACGAATTAATTTTTGCTATATGAATATAAGAAGAATGACAGCCCCCATTTATGTGACTGTCTTGATTATACACTGCTTTTTATTGTGGACAGAACAGCTAGAAATAGCAAGAATTACGAAAATTTTATTGATGCCATTATTGCTATTGTATTTGTCTGAAGCATTGGCTCCTTCTGAAATAAAATTAAAACTTTCAAAGGGGTTGATTGCAACTGCTTTCTTAGCATCCTGGGGTGGCGATATCTTTTTATTGTATGAAGGAAATCTTTTTTTTATTGCAGGTATGCTCTGCTTTATGTTGGCGCATTTCTGTTATATTATATTATTTATCAATATACAGCCTTTTAAAATTAGTAAAGCCATATTACCCATAATGAGTGGGATAGTAGTACTGGTAATGGGTGCAATCATACTGAACCATTTAGCACCCAAACTAGGAGATTTATTTTTGCCCATATTGGTATACATGATTATAATAGCAACCATGTTTGCAAGCGCCGTAATGATTTCTTGTAACACCAATACCAAACAGTTTGGTGTGAATTATTTTGTACCAGGAGCAGCATTATTTGTATTGTCAGATTCTGTTTTATCATTAAATATTTTTGCTTACAAAAATGTTTTCTTAGGAGTAATTGTCATGCTCACTTATGGATTTGCTCAATTTCTTTTAGCGAAGGGATTTAAAAATTACTTGTTGAACAAATAGTATTTCCTATACCTATCGCTTATTTTTACGCATGAAATTTTTTGCAGCATTTGTATTCATTCTATTATTGAACGTTCAAGTTCAATCTCAAGTTATATCTAATAATTCGCAGCATAATTTAAAGATAACTGTTAGAGAGGCCGAAGAAAAAAAGCCATTACCTGGTGCAACAGTAATGATCCCCTCGTTAAAAAAAACAATTATCGCAGATAGCAATGGGGTAGCAATAATTCCTTCTTTAGCAATTGGTAAATACACCATTAATATAAGTTTTATAGGTTATACTGAACAAGAGCTATCCATTGAAATACCACAAAAAGATGGCTTAATTGAAGTGTTATTAAATCATGATGAAGAACACGAAGAAGAAGTGATTGTTACTGCCACTAGAATGAGTAGATCCATTGCCGATATTGCCACCAGAGTAGAAACCATTTCTGGAGAAGAATTGACGGAGAAAGGAAATATGAAGCCTGGAGATATCAGAATGTTATTAAATGAAAGTACAGGTATTCAAACACAACAAACTTCTGCTACTTCGTATAATTCAAGTATTCGAATTCAGGGATTAGATGGCAGGTATACTCAAATACTTCGCGATGGATTTCCTTTATACGCAGGATTCTCAGGGGGATTGAGTTTAATGCAAGTAGCTCCATTAGACTTAAAACAAATTGAAGTAATTAAGGGCTCCAGCTCTACTTTATATGGTGGTGGAGCGATTGCAGGTTTAGTAAATTTGGTTTCTAAAACCCCAACTGAAGAAAAAGAGTTGAGTTTTTTGGCCAATGCTACTACTGCAGGCGGTTTAGACTTAAGTGGATTCTATAGTGAGCAATTCAGCAAATTAGGCGTCACTGTTTTTGGATCAAGAAATACTTCCAATGCTTATGATCCAGCGGGTTTAGGATTAACAGCTATTCCAAAATTTGAGCGATATACCATACATCCTAGATTATTTTTCAATGGCAATAAAACCAATGCGAATATTGGTGTTAATTATATTTCAGAAAACAGAGTAGGTGGAAGTATGGAATATATAAAGAATGGGACTGCCGGTTATTTTGAGCGGAATCAAACGGACAGATTGACTTCACAATTTCAATTGACTCATCAGTTGAATGAACACTCTAGTTTGGTGTTTAAAAACAGTTATAGCCGATTCAATCGAACCATTCAAATACCAGCTTATCAATTTAACGGACTTCAACAAACCAGTTTTTCAGAAGCAAGTTATCTATACAAGGCAGAAAAAATGGATTGGATAATCGGTAGCAATTTAATCACCGATCATTTTAAGGAATTGAGTCAAACGGTTGCGAACCCAAGAGATTATCAATTCAATACTTTCGGAATTTTTATACAGAACACTTGGCAGGCCAATGAAAAACTAAGTATTGAAACAGGATTAAGGGGGGATTATGTAAAACAGTTTGGATTTGAATTGTTACCCCGAATTGCAGTCATGTTAAAAGCCAATGCTCAATTTACTTTTCGATTAGGAGGAGGCATGGGCTATAAAACACCCACTGTTTTTAATGAGGAAGCGGAGAAATTGCATTTCCAAAATATCCGCCCAATTGATCAATTTATTGCAACCAATGAGCGATCGATTGGAGGGAATTTTGACATTAATTTCCGCACAAGAATCGGGGAGATAGGGCTTACACTGAATCAACTTTTCTTTTATACAAGGTTGAACGCCCCCTTAGTTTTAGTTAACAGTAGGCCACTCGCATCTTTTGTAAACGCAAATGGATTTATCAGCACTATAGGCATGGAAACCAATCTGAGATTGAGTTACGACGACTTTAAATTATTTGTCGGTTACACGTATGCTGATGTGAATACTCAATTCAATAATATAAAAAACTGGTTCCCATTAACTTCCAGACACCGGGTAAATAATGTATTGATGTATGAAAAAGAAGGAAAATTCAAAATAGGTGCTGAAGCCTACTTTTTCAGCCCTCAACAATTAAGTGATGGAGCTATGGGAAAGTCTTATTGGATTTTTGGACTAATGGCTGAAAAAATTTGGAATAAATTTTCTTTGTTTATCAACTTTGAAAACTTTACCGATACTAGGCAAACTAGGTTCGATACCATTAATACTGGTTCTGTTAATAATCCATTATTTAGAGACATATACGCTCCAGTAGATGGTTTTGTAGTAAACGGTGGGCTAAAAATAAGACTATAAAAAAGCCCCACCTGAGTTAGGTGAGGCTGTATAACTATTGATTGAAATAGTATTAATAACCCATTCCGCCCATATCAGGAGCACCACCGTGCGCATGAGGAGCTTCAGGCTTTGGCTTATCTGCAATTACACATTCTGTTGTTAACAACATCGCAGCAATTGAAGCAGCATTCTCTAAAGCAACACGCGTTACTTTGGTAGGGTCAATTACACCAGCTTTAAACAAGTTCTCGTAAACTTCTGTGCGTGCATTGAAACCAAAGTCTGCTTTGCCTTCTTTAATCTTTTGTACAACAATAGAACCTTCAATACCGCTGTTAATAACGATTTGACGCAATGGCTCTTCAATTGCTCTTTTCACAATTTGGATACCTGTTGCTTCATCTTCATTAGCACCTTTCAACTTCTCAAGGCTTTCTACCGCACGAATGTAGGCAACACCACCACCAGGTACAATACCTTCTTCAACAGCAGCTCTTGTAGCGTGTAAAGCATCATCAACACGATCTTTCTTTTCCTTCATTTCAACTTCAGTTGCAGCACCTACATAAAGTACAGCTACACCACCGCTTAATTTAGCTAAACGCTCTTGTAGTTTTTCGCGATCGTAATCAGAAGTAGTATTCTCTACTTGAGCTTTAATTTGGTTTACTCTTGCAGTGATATCTGCTTTTTTACCTTTACCACCTACAACAATAGTGTTATCCTTGTCAATGGTGATAGAAGCTGCTTGACCCAAATAAGTAAGATCTGCGTTTTCTAATTTGAATCCTTGCTCTTCACTTATAACAGTTCCAGCAGTTAGGATAGCAATATCAGTTAACATTTCTTTTCTGCGATCTCCAAAACCTGGTGCTTTAACAGCAGCCACTTTAATGGTACCACGTAGTTTATTCACAACCAAAGTAGCTAATGCTTCACCTTCTAAATCTTCAGCAATAATTAC
>CALRUG020000007.1:0-37551 GCA_943371295.1 Synechococcus sp. UW140
AGATTCATCGAGTTCAACACTACAATGAGTTAGAAAAGATAGTTCAATATATGTGGAGCCAAAACGAAAGAGAATGGCAATATGCCGCTATTGATGTATTGGCTTCACATATTGCTTTATGGCAGGATTCTACCATCAACTTAATTGAATACTGTTTAATAAATAAAAGCTGGTGGGATATAGTGGATGGCATTGGGAGTGATTGGTTGCCAAAATACTTTTCTTTATTCCCCGAAAAACAGATTCCAATTACGCAGAAATGGAATCAATCGAATAATATGTGGTTGCAAAGAAGTAGTATCCTATTTCAACGATCATATAAGAAGAATACCAACACCCAATTATTATCCGAATACATTTTGAGGCATCAATCATCAAAAGAATTTTTCATTCAGAAAGCCATTGGATGGGCCTTAAGGGAGTACAGCAAAACGAATCCAGCATGGGTGAAATCATTTGTAGAAAGCCAAGATTTAGCCCCATTGAGCAAGCGGGAAGCCTTGAAAAAAATAAATGGTTGATGTTTTTTTAATTTAACTTGAAAGATAAAATTACTCCAATGAAAAATATTTTTCTAACAACTTCTGCGCTATTGCTTTTAGTGGCTTGTAATCAAAATAGTGCTGAAACTGATTTTAAAAAAATTGAAGTGAAATACCCAATTGCACAAAAAGATAGTACGGTAAAAGATATTTATTTTGGCACTACTGTTGCCGACCCCTATCGTTGGATGGAAAATGATACTTCAGCCCAAACCAACGCTTGGGTGAAAGCAGAAAATGAAGTTACTGATGCTTATTTAGCTAGTATTCCTTTTTTACAATCGATTCAATCTAGATTAAAAGAACTATGGAATTACGACAAATATTCTGCACCGTTTAAAGAAGGTGATTACAATTATTATTCTAAAAAAACAGGATTGCAAAACCAAGCGGTCATTTACCGTCAAAAAGAAGGACAAAAAGAACCAGAAGTATTTTTAGACCCCAATACTTTTTCTGTTAATGGAACTACTTCATTAGCAGGCATGAATTTTTCTGCGGATGGATCCTTATGTGGATACCAAATTTCGGAAGGTGGTAGCGATTGGAGAAAACTCATTATTCTAAATACGATTACCAAAGAACAAATTGGTGATACTTTGATTGATGTGAAATTTAGTAGTGTTGCTTGGAAAAAAAATGAAGGGTTTTACTATAGCAGTTATGATAAACCCAAAGATGGAAGTCAGTTAGCAGGAAAAACCGATCGTCACAAATTATATTACCATAAATTAGGTGAACCTCAAAGTGCAGACCAGCTTGTATTTGGAGGTGAAATCACTCCTAGAAGATATATTGGTGCAAGTGTTTCTGAAAATGAAAAATGGCTGTTCATTTTTGCCGCCAACAGCACGTATGGCAATGAAATGTATGTACAAGATCTTACAAAGCCCAATGCCCCCATTATTCCAATTGTTAAGGACATGACCTCCTCTGTTAATCTTTTTGATGTTGATGACCAATACTTTTATATTCAAACAGATAAAGGAGCACCGAATAGTAAAGTAGTGATTGCTCCAATTAACCAACCCCAATCTGAACATTGGATTGATTTGATACCTGAACAAAAAGAAGTGCTTTCAGTGAGTACTGGTGGAGGTAATTTATTTTGTAGCTATTTAAAAGATGCTATCAGTAAAGTATTACAATATGACATGAAAGGCAATAAAATAAGAGAAGTCATATTACCAGGTTTAGGCACTGCCAGTGGTTTTAACGGAAAAAGAAATGAGAAAACGTTATTCTACAGTTTTAGCTCTTATACAACTCCTTCTACCATCTATAAAATGGATATCGCTAGTGGGAAAGCAGAAGTATATAAAAAACCAACACTGCAATTCAATTCCGACGATTACGAATCTAAACAGGTATTTTATCCTTCCAAAGACGGCACCAAAATTCCAATGATGATTACCCACAAGAAAGGCATCAAATTGGATGGAAATAACCCTACCCTCTTGTATGCATATGGTGGTTTTAGTGTAAGCATCACACCGTATTTTAGCACCAGCGATATTATATTATTAGAAAATGGAGGAATTTATGCAGTCGCTAATTTAAGAGGTGGTGGTGAATATGGAGAAACATGGCATAACCAAGGCATCAAAACCAAAAAGCAAAATGTATTTGATGATTATATTTATGCAGCTAAATATCTAAAAGACAATAAGTATACCAGCAAAGAAAAATTAGCCATTCAGGGAGAATCAAATGGAGGCTTGTTAGTTGGAGCAACCATTACGCAACAGCCTGATATTTGTCAAGTTGCATTTCCTTTTGTGGGCGTGATGGACATGTTGCGTTACCATAAATTTACAGCAGGTGCGGGTTGGGCGTATGATTATGGAACTTCAGAAGATTCCAAAGAAATGTTTGAATATTTAAAAGGTTATTCGCCCGTACACAATGTAAAAGAAGGAACCAATTACCCTGCAACATTAATCATGACTGCCGATCACGATGATCGAGTGGTGCCTGCACATTCGTTTAAATTTGCCGCTAATTTGCAAGAAAAACATAGGGGAGATAATCCCGTTTTGATCAGCATTGAAACCAAAGCTGGTCATGGTGCTGGAATGTCTACTGAACAAACGATTAAGGCAGAATCTAACAAGTGGGCATTTATGTTTTACAACTGTAAAGTGACCCCAAAAAAATAAGCGAATTAGAAACATTATAACAACAAAAAACCCTTGCAAGATATATACTGCAAGGGTTTTCAATAATATTATATTCAATTACATTTTCTTAGCGTCTTCCAAAAATTTAGCTAAGCCAATATCTGTTAATGGATGCTTTAATAATCCAACAATAGAATCCAATGGACAAGTACATATATCAGCACCTAATTCAGCTGCTTTGATGATATGTAAAGGGCTTCTGATAGAAGCAGCTAAAATTTCTGTTTTATATTGTTGTACATCAAAAATATGGCGCAACTGACTAATCAATTCCAAACCATCCCAACCACTATCGTCTAATCTACCTAAGAAAGGAGAAATATAAGATGCACCTGCTTTTGCAGCTAAAATTCCTTGACCTGCAGAAAACACTAGGGTGCAATTGGTTCTAATTCCATTGTCGGTAAACCATTTAATGGCTTTGATACCATCTTTAATTACAGGAACCTTAACAACAATATTTGGATGAATTGCAGCCAACTTTTTCCCTTCTTCTACCATGGTAGCAAAATCTGTTGAAAGAACTTCCGCACTCACATCACCATCTACTAGCTCACAAATCGTTTTGTAATGCTGAGCAATCGCTTCTTCTCCTTTAATGCCTTCTTTGGCCATCAAAGAGGGGTTGGTGGTTACACCATCTAAAATCCCTAAGTCATTTGCTTCTTTAATTTGGGCTAAGTTGCCGGTGTCAATGAAAAACTTCATATATGTATAATTAAAAAAATATGGCAGGCTACTCACATCGCACCGCTACAACCGCTTATCCTTGCTGCATTCCTGCCCTGGGGAGGTTCAGCAGGAGCTGGTCGTGCAAGACCTGCCACACCGCAAAAGTAAGGATTGAATGCTTACCTTTGAAAAAAAAATATTTATGGGTGTAGCAGATCAATTAGCACAATTAAAAGCAGAGAAAGCAGCTGCCAATTTAAAAGAAGGGCAAGATTTTTTAGCTAGTAATAAGCAAAAAGAAGGCATTGTAGAATTGCCAAGTGGATTACAATATGAAATTATTACAGAAGGCACAGGACCTAAACCAGCAGCACACAACGAAGTAACTTGTCATTACCATGGAACCCTAATCAATGGGACCATTTTTGATAGTTCCGTACAAAGAGGTAGACCAGCTTCTTTCCCATTAAACATGGTCATTAAGGGCTGGACAGAGGGATTACAGCTGATGCCAACGGGAAGTAAATGGCGCTTTTTTATCCCACCGCATTTAGGATATGGCGATAGACAAGTAAGTGCTCAAATAGGACCCAATAGTACATTGGTATTTGAAGTAGAATTAATCAGTTTTATATAATTAACTTAAAGAAGCTCGCTGAGTTCTAACCAGCGGGTTTCTTTTTCTTCAATTTGTTTTTCAATTTGAACCAATCGTTCACTAATTTTTTGGATGGTTTCAAAAGAAGCAGTTCCAGTGCTCAACTCATTAGTTAGGTCTTGCTTTTCTTTTTCTAAGAGCGGCATATCTTTTTCTAATTGTTCAAATTCTCTTTTCTCTTTAAAGCTCATGACCTTTTTCACTGCAGGTTTCGGTGTTTCAATTTTTGCAGTTACAATATCTTCAGTACTAGCCCCTTTTCTTTTCCCTGCTTCTAAAGTGTCCCATTTATTGTCTTTCTTTTCATTCTCTTTCTGCCAGATACGATATTGTGAATAGTTCCCAGGAAAATCTCTTACTTCTGCATTTCCTTCAAAGACAAATAAGTGATCTACTAATCGGTCCATAAAATATCGATCGTGTGATACAATTAATACACAGCCAGGATAATCCACTAAGAAATTTTCTAACACGGCCAAAGTAGGTAAGTCAAGATCATTCGTAGGCTCATCTAGAATTAAAAAATTAGGATTGGTAAACAATACCACCAATAATTGTAAGCGCTTCTTCTCACCTCCACTTAATGAATTCAAATAGGTATACTGTTTATCTGGAGTAAACAAAAAGAGCTCCAAAAACTGAGCTGCACTCAATGTTGTTCCATCAGCTAAAGGGAAGTTTTCAGCATACCCTTTTACGTATTCTATTACGCGAACATTTTCTTTAAAAACCAATCCCTGTTGAGAAAAATTACCAAATACTACTGTATCACCAATATTGATTTTACCACTATCAGCTGCTTCTAGACCTTGTAAAATATTTAAGAAGGTAGACTTACCTACCCCGTTCTTACCTATGATACCGATACGTTCTCCCTTGCTGAAATTATAATCAAATCCTTTTAAAATGGGCAAGTCTCCATAGCTCTTGTACACTTTTTTCATCTCTACCACTTTACCCCCTAATCTGCTCATTTTTACTTGTAGTTGCAATTGGGCGTCTTCAATTTTTTGTTTGGCCCTTGCTTCTACTTCATAAAAATTATCTTGTCTACTTTTGCTTTTTGTTGTTCTTGCTTTAGGCTGCTTCCGCATCCACTCCAACTCTTTGCGATAAGTATTCTTCGCTTTATCTATGCTGGCTTGCTCACTTTCCAAACGAGCAGCTTTCTGCTCCATATATTGCTCATAATCCCCTCGATAAACATATAAATTCTCCCTCTCTAATTCCCAAATTTCAGCACAAGTGGCATCTAAAAAGTAGCGGTCGTGACTGACCAATAAAAGGGTCACTTTTTCCTGGTTTAAATAATGCTCTAACCACTCAATCATCTCTACATCAAGGTGGTTGGTCGGTTCATCCATCATCAATAAGGTATGCTGGTGCGCAAACCCAATATCAATAAGGGTTTTAGCAAGGGCTACCCGCTTTCTTTGACCACCACTTAATTCTTTTACAGGATTGGTTAAATGGTGAATATTGAGTTTATCTAATATCTGCTTCACTTTGGCCTCAAAATCCCAAGCATTTAAATCGTCCATGGCTTCAATGCCTTCGGTAATGCCAATGGCATCCTCGGCTTCAATGGCCGCCTCGTATTTTTTAATGGCTGTAATGACTGGATGGTTCAAGTGGAAAATATTCTCTAATACAGACCAAGACTCCTCAAATTGGGGGTCCTGCTCAAACAGCGCCACTGTTACGTCTTTATGGATCCAATATTTGCCCGAATCTGGGGTTTCCAAACCTGCTAGAATCCTTAACATGGTTGACTTACCTATCCCATTTCTGGCAATTAGGGCTATTTTATCGCCTTCGTTAATATGAAAGGAAATATTACTGAAAAGTGGATTAATTCCATAGCTTTTGGTTAATCCTTCTACCGAAACATAATGCATGCTGCAAAACTAAGTATCTTAGACGCTAATTCCGAGAAACAAAGAACCTAGTTGTAAAAGAAATGATCAAAACACCACTCAGGAACCTTAGCATACGCAATAAGCTGTTCCTATCGCACTTCCTGATACTATTGATCACCCTTATTATTATACTAATATCGGTAAAAGTGAATGACAAGCGATTGCTCATGCATCAAATGATGACACACTTAGATGATATTAGAATCAATATTGGCAAACAAAGTGAAGCAAGGCAATCATTTTTGTTGAAAGACCGATTTACAGAGAGCTTTTATATTACAGGCACCACTGAGTCCATTGTATTGTATGATCAACTAATAAAAAAGATAGACAGTAGCCTCTTATCCATTAATGAAAATAAGCTATCGAGCAAATCTCCCATTGCCGACAAAATACTCTCTATTACAAGAAATATACACGCACAAGAACTCATTTTTAATAGAATGGTGGATTCTGTTAAACAGTTGGGAATGGGAAACCAAGGATTAATTGGAGCATTAAATCAACATAAAAATGAATTAGCATCAAGTAAGTTGATTGCTCCATCAGATCTAAACAAACTAGACAATTTTGCCGGACTTTATTTACTTGAAAAAAACGAAACAGCTGCAATACAATTTGACTCTTTGGCTAGAAAATTAGTTTTTGCCTATAGCAATAGCCCAAGCGCTGAAACAATTTTGGAAGAATACAGAAAGACTTTTGTAAGAATTGTCAAATTAGAAAGGAGCATTGGAAATAGCAATCAGGATGGATTACAAAATGAATTATTTAAACAGAGTAAAAGCAATGACGAGCAACTACAAGCAACCTTAAGCTCTATCAACTCACTTTACGAAGAAGACATAAAGAGGCTAGAATGGATATTTTATGGCCTGATAGCGGTAACACTAATAGCTGGTTTATTATTTAGCTATTTGATATCAATTGAAATTACGAGACCACTGATAGAACTAAATAGAGCTACTAAAGAAGTGGTGGCAACCAAATTCAAAGACGATATAAGCCCTGATTTTATTGATGAACTCAGAATGGATGAAATAGGTCAACTCGCAATCAATTTCAATTTGGCCATTAGAAAAATCAGAAGAAGTATTAAAATTATCCAAGACAAATCTGAAAGCTTACAAAATAAAAACAAACAGCTTTTAGAAAATGAGGAAACCTTGAAAATGATCAGCGCTCAAAAGGATAAGTTTCTTTCTATTATATCGCACGATATGCGTGCTCCATTAAGCAGCATTATCAGTTTCCTGGATTATTATAAGGATAATTTTAAAAATTTTACTGAAGCTGAAATTGAGTTTGTTTCAAGCAATTTGAATACACATGTGAAGAAAGTAGTCGAAATGCTAGACGGATTATTGATGTGGTCTAGATCACAAACAGGAGAAATTCAAATGAACTTACAGCCGATTGATTTGGCACAAATAATCAACGATACAGTATCTGTTCTTAACCAAAGCGCTGTGAATAAGAATATTCGAATCAGAACTTATTTACACAGCCAGTTAATATGGGCAGATAAAAATATGACCGCATTCATCATCCGAAATATCTTAAGTAATGCCATTAAATTCACCAGTGAAAATGGTATCATAGACATCAATACCAAACGAAATAAGTACAATGCATTTGTGATTATTAAAGACTCTGGTGTAGGCATGACCGAAGATGCGCTTTCCAAACTTTTTCAAGACAATGTGAGTTATTCTACGTTTGGAACAGCCAATGAAAAAGGAATTGGACTAGGTTTGGTCTTATGCAAAGATTTCATGAATAAAATGAATGGAAATATTGAGATCGAAAGCATTCACGGTGAAGGAACTACCGTAAACCTTCTTTTCCCATTAGTAAGTAGAGGAGATTAATGCAACACCAATACTTCTTATTGAACAAACCCTATGGAATGGTTTCACAATTTAAAAGTAGCCATGATGTTGGTTTATTAGGTGATCTAAACTTCTGCTTTCCAGCAGGAACGCATGCTATAGGACGGCTTGATCACCATTCTGAAGGCTTACTCTTACTAACTACCAACAAGAAAGTAACCAGATTACTTTTTCAAGGGGTTTTACCGCATTCTAGGGTATATCACGTGCTAGTAAACAATAGGGTATCAGAAAATCAACTGAATCAACTCAGGAATGGAGTTCAATTTAAAATTGGACCCGATCAATACCACTTAACTAGCCCATGCAATGTAGCCATTGTAGACCCACCACTAGTGCAGTTTCCAGGATCATATATAGTATCGGAAAGAGTACCCCATACTTGGCTAAGTATTGAATTAACAGAAGGAAAATATCATCAAGTTAGAAAAATGTTAACAGCAGTACAACTCAAATGTAAAAGATTGGTTAGAGTAAGTATTGAAGACTTGCATCTGGGTGACTTAGCGCCCGGTGAAATAAAGGAAGTGCCCGAGACCGGCTTTTTTCATTCTCTTAAAATTGCAGATTATTAAAAAGAGTGCATCAGCTTCTAAAACAGCAATCGAACCCATCAACGAACTATTCCTTATTTTTGTGGTTTATATATTATGAAGCAATTCACCATTCCCAATATTTATAGAAGTAACTTAATCAGCCAGATTAAGGAAAACAGAAAAGCTGCCGATAAACTTAAAAAAGACTTCACTCCTACCCTATTGAATTTAGGGCCTGTACATATTTATTTAGCCAGACATTTTGGGTTCTGTTATGGGGTGGAGAATGCCATTGAAATTGCCTTTAATACGATTGAACAAAATCAAGGCAAACGTATTTTTTTGTTAAGTGAAATGATTCACAACCCACAAGTGAATGCTGATTTAGTTTCGCGAGGTGTGCAATTTTTACAAGATACATATGGTAAACAATTGATTCCTTTTGAGTCATTAAATGCAGACGATGTTGTTATTATACCTGCATTTGGAACTACACTAGAAATAGAATCAATGCTTCAATCAAAAGGGATTGCTGTTGAAAAGTACAATACTACTTGCCCTTTCGTAGAAAAAGTATGGAACAGAAGTGAACAAATAGCAGCAAAGGGTTATAGTATTGTAGTACATGGCAAACCCAAACACGAAGAAACCAGGGCTACATTTTCTCATGCTTCAGCCAATACCCCAACGGTGATTGTAAACGATATGAAGGAAACTATTGAATTGGCTAAGTACTTATCTGGAGAAAAAGATGCTGATGAATTTTATACTGAATTCAAGGGCCGTTATTCGGAGGGATTTGATATCACTAAAGATTTACAAAAAATTGGTGTAGTAAATCAAACCACCCAATTGGCTACGGATACACAAGCCATTTCAGATTATTTAAAAGAAGTTATTCTTCAACACTTTCAACTAGACCAAACCTCCATTGCGACTCGTTTCGCAGACACTCGTGATACATTGTGTTATGCAACCAACGACAATCAATCGGCTGTAAAAGGAATGTTGGATACAGAAGCAGAAATTGCTTTGGTAATAGGTGGACACAATAGTAGCAACAGTTCACACTTGGTTGAATTATGTGAAGCCAAATACCCTACTTATTTTATTGATGGACCAGAGAAATTAGTTAGCAAGGAAGAAATTATACATTGTAATTGGCAAACCAAGGAATTCAGCACAATCCACGGTTATTTACCTACTGCCAACCCATTGAGAATTGTTATGACCAGTGGAGCTAGTTGCCCAGATGCAGTGGTGGAAAAAGTAATCAGAAAAATTGCTTCCTTCTATGGGGTAGAAGATCAATTGGCTAATTAACAAAATTCCACCAAATACCCACTCTATTCCATAAACTTTGTCCAGGATAATTATTGGCTTGCATATTCATTTTTGAGAAAAGGGTATTGATGTTTTCAAAGCGAATAAAGCCCTTGAAACTTTTTATTCTAAAATGCAAGAAGGCATGTAAGTCTGGCCTATTAGATATAGTTGTATTGTTTTGAAAGAAGAACTGCCCCAATAATGGGCTATAACCATCTGCTTTGTACGCTGTATTGTATCGCAATTCAACCCCCGTAGATAAAAATAGGTTGGTATAAAAATTGCCTTCTAAGGCAAATCGATTTCTAGTAATAATCGATGGAATATTAACTGGTGCTCCACCTATAACCTGCTGCAAATTCAATTCTGCATACCAATTAAAATGCTTAGCCAATTTAATTTTTTTAGTAACCCCCAACTGTATCACATTAAACAATGTAGACTCTTGTTGGGCAGTAAAGAAACTATCAAAATACAGGTAATTGCTCACCACATTGTATTCACCAGAAACAACTAAATTTTTAGCTGGATTTTCATACACCCCAAATACTCGAATAATATTCTCTTTATTATACCCTACTCTATTGGCAATAGGAAATGTACTTAAGCTATTGAATATATAAGAGGGAGATCGATTAACGTTATGAAACCCAACGTTTAAAAATCCAATCTTTTTACCCAACAAACGTTTCATGCTGATATAAGCACTATAATCTCCTGAATTAAATCCATTTAAATAAAATTCCCCTTTTGCCTCTAAATCCCAAACTTGGTTCTTGGTTCTATTACGGTATTCACCAGACACAAAAATATTATTTAATGAAACCGTATTAAATGTATCTAGTGTGCCCTTGATATTTTGTAATCCAATTCCCGCTTTTAAAAACTGACTTTGGTTATTCTTATCAGGGAATGTTAGCAAGCTAAATTCATTGGTAAGTATTTTCCAGCTGTCTTTAAATTGAAAGGATTGTGCGTTTTGAGTAGTATAATTAAAATAAGTTTTATACCGAATTGAATCTACATTGTTATCAAAAAATTGAGCCAACTGTTGTTGCAATTTAAATACATGTTCAATTCGAAATCTTGGGTAAAAGATTTTATAAGTAACAGAATCGGTAACAATAGAATCCTTTTTACCAATATCAAAATGATGCTTAATTAAAAGCATATTGTCTTTTTGTAAATTGCCCGTACTCACACTGGTATTAAATGGATTACGAATTGCGGCTCCTGACCTTCCCATTCTTGTTTCTAATTCATAGGGGTCATTTAAGGCAAGGCTATCGAGTTTATTCACATCAACCAATCCCCCATTCTCAGAAACGGAAGCTTTATTGGAGATGTAAAGAAAAAATAATTCGTACTGTCGATTATTGGTTTGATAATGACTCGTAAACCTAAAATTATTGTGACTGGCATTCTGGTTCTTTAAACTTCCAGGTGAATTACTGAATCTATATTCAAAACCAAAATTGAAATTGCTTTTTCTATTCTGGGTATGTTTTAAGTCTATCAACTGTTCTGCTTTAGCACCCAGCAAATAACCCAACTCTGTATAAGGTCTAGTAGTTTGATAGAACCGAGTATTCTCTAAAGTAAACTTATACATATCATACTGGTGAAATCCAGCATCAAAGCCCGCTTTCATCAAAGGATGAAAACGCATAGATTGAGCTGCAGTTCCAAAATTTCCTAGATGATAATTTTGGAAAGGCATTGGAAAACGAGCAGTAAAATCATTGATTGAAGAATCCAATACCCTATTACGAGTAGAATCAAAAAAACGATAAAAAATGGTAATGGAATCTGCAAACTGGTCTCTTTTCTGCAGGGAATCATTCTTGCCCTTTCCAGATCGAGATTGTTGCATATTATTTGACCCTGAAAAAGAATTCATTTGACCAGGTCTAAATGATTGAGCCAAGCTATTACCAGCTCCCAAGCATATCAGCAGCGCAACAATTAAATAAAAGCTATTTTTTGAAGGATGCATTCAATTTGTTTTACAATCCCTTGATCAACTCTTTAAATAACAAAGTCAGCTTTGGCTCTGCATCTTTTGCAGCCTGAAGTACCTCTTCATGTGTAATAATGTTTTCTTCTTCTCTAATTCCTAAATCGGTTATTACACTTGTTGCAAATACTTTCATACCACAATGCACTGCAACTATATTTTCTTGCACAGTACTCATTCCTACTGCATCTCCACCCAAAATATGAATCATTTTATATTCAGCCCTCGTTTCAAATGTAGGACCAGTAACTCCTGTATATACACCTTGTTTTAATTGAATTCCATTTGTTGCAGCAATCTCTAAAGCTTTTGAGACTAATGCCTTGCTGTATGGCTCACTCATATCGGGGAAACGCGTACCCAAGGCTTCCTCATTCTTTCCCAACAATGGATTCAATACAAATAAGCTAATATGGTCTGTAATGACCATTAAATCCCCCACATTAAAGGTTGGATTAACGCCTCCGGCTGCATTGGATAATAACAAGGTTTTTACTCCCAATAAATGCATAGCCCTTACAGGAAAAGTTACTTGCTGTGGCGTATAACCTTCATAGAAATGAAAACGACCACTCATTACCCAAACTTTCTTTCCACTTAACTCACCTAAAATTAAACTCCCTCCATGACCTTCAACTGTGCTCAAAGGGAAATGAGGAATCTCACTATATGGAATACTTACTTCAACTTTAATTTCACTAGATAAATTACCCAAACCACTGCCCAAAATAATACCTATCTCGGCATTTGAATGTACTTTACTTTTTATAAATGCAGTGGTTTCTTCCAACTGGCTCATTAAATTAGACATAGTCAAAAATTAGAGGTCAAATATACTTCAAATAAAAAATAAGGCCATCAACTAGTAGCTGATGGCCTTAGGTAAGGTATGTAATTTAAGACTAGCTTAAACGTTTTACATTTACTGCATTCAAACCTTTTCTTCCTTCTTGTACGTCAAAGATAACTTTATCGTTAGCTTCAATTTGGTCAATAAGACCGTTCGCATGTACAAAAGTTTCTTTGTTGGAATCATCATGCTTAATAAAACCAAAACCTTTTTCTTCGTTAAAGAACTTTACAGTTCCTTGAATTTGTGTGTCCATTGTAAAAATTGTATATTAATAAGGGTGCAAAGATACAGTTAATATGCTCCCCTCCCTAAAGTTAATTGTTAAAGTCGCGAATTAGGCTGTAAACTGCTGATTTGTCTTAGTCCTACCAATTCATCGTGTCTTCCACCAAAAGGCCTATAATAGACCAAAATAGTATAGGTATTCTCTGTTTCCCAATAATTGCCTTCTGTGAGAGCAGGATCTACTGATTGATTTGGATTTTTTATATCTTTTGCGGCATACGTATAACTATAATATCCTTGTTTAAGGGTTAATCGCTTGTAATAAACCCCTTTACGCTCATCAAATTCCATTAATGAGGAATCAGTAATTTGGTTTCCTGTTAACTCTCCTACTAAATAAACCTGTTTACCCATTAAAGCTTGCCTGTTTTCTGGGGCTAAAGTAAATTCCACTTCAGCATAATCAGATTGCCACCATGGATTGATTGATTCAGTTGTTGCTATCTCACTGAAACCATTTAAATCTCTATACCACAAATAACGCAAACCAGATCGAATAGCATCTGGCTTCACATAAACCAGCACTGGAATATTCATTCTTGAAATTTTCTCCACCCGATCACTTTCAAATCGTAAACTTCTTAAATCTACCCATCGATACTCTTTACCAGCAGGAAATAAGCAATCTTGTTCTGCATTGTATTCCAACATATTTCCTCTAACAAAACTTGGCTGTAGTTTTTGTGCAGCATTGTCCCATCTACCATTTTGCAAAATAACTGTTTGCACCTGCTGTGGATTAATTGAATTCAAGGGCAAAGTGTTTACTCCCAATTGAATTTTTTGATGCGTTTGTATCAATTGCGAATTGTAAGGTTGCTGTATTTGAGCAGCTATTCCAACTTTATTGTCTACTACATAAAATCTTTTGGTAAATAAAAGTTTGGAAGTGTCTGCATCTTGAAAAACTTTAAGGATATAGTTTCCACTTCTTGTAGGGACTGCAGAACGATCAGGCAACATGGCTTGATAATGCACATACTGAACTTGCGAAATAGATGAGACTCTGTATTGACTTATTCTATTTTGTTGAAAACCCCTGATATAGTCGAAAGGACTCCACTGTGCTTCGGACCAATCTGCATTGCATAATTGAAAAGTATAAAAATAATTTTTGGGATAGGCTCCTAAATCATCAAAATGCAGCTCAAGTTGTTCGCTCGTATTTAATCCGATAATGGGTAAAGCCAATTGATTGTTTTGTGGAAACAACTTAACTGTTCTTATGGAAGACATAAAAACATGGTCAGGTTTTAGTTGACTAAAACCATTAATGGAGTTAAGCAAGCAACAAAGTAGCAGGATGTATTTCATAAAGGATAAACTTACTGAAACTATTGTATTATTAGTAGCTTTGATATAGTCAAAAACCGTACCGTTTGAATTTTTCTCTATTCATAGCTCAAAGACTCGTTTTCAGCAAACAGCAGTCGTTCTCTAGATTTATTATACGGCTATCAGTTGGTGCAACAACTGTAGGTATAGCGGCAATGATTATTACCCTCTGTTTTGTGAATGGTTTTCAACAAACCGTTGCCGATAAAGTGTATAGTTTCTGGGGGCATATTCGGGTTCAACATTTTGAGCCAGATAAATCAATGATGGCGGAAGAAGTCCCCATTAAAAGGGATAAGCGTGTAGAAAAGTTAATTGAGTCACAAAAGGAAGTATCCAAAATTCAGGCATTTGCAACCAAGTCTGCTGTTTTAGAATTCAATAAAAATATTGAAGGGGTTTTATTAAAGGGGATTGAAGCCAACTATGACAGCGGCAGAATCAAACCATTCATTACACGCGGAAGGTGGATTCATTTTTCTGATAGCAGTTATAGTAAAGAAATACTAGTATCTGAACAAATTGCCAACCTATTGAATATTCAATTAAACGATACGATTACCGTTTATTTTGTTGGAACCGATGAAACAAATACCAGTTATAGAAAATTAAGGGTTGCTGGTTTATATAAAACCGGTATTGAAGAGTACGACAAAGTTTTTTTATTGGCCGATTTAAAATTAATCGCAAGAATAAATAATTGGACAGAAGATCAAATTGGAGGATATGAAATTTTTATTGACCCAATATTCAATAAAGACTCAGTGAATCAACAACTCATGGATAATCTACCCACTGAATGGATGAGTAGAACAGTTGCTTCCATCTATCCTAATATATTTGATTGGCTCGAGATTCAAAACATGAACCGCAATGTGATTTTTATTATTATGGCAGTAGTGGCTATTATTAATATGATTTCTTGTTTACTCATTTTAATATTAGAAAGAACAAGAATGATTGGTGTTTTTAAAGCATTGGGAGCCAAAGACCAAAGCATCATTCAAATTTTTCTATACTACGCTGCAGTAATAGCTTTAAGAGGTATCATGGGTGGATTTATCATTGGAATGGGTTTAGTGCTGGTTCAGCAGTATACGGGATTTATTCGTTTAGACGAAAGCTCTTATTATGTGAAAACGGCACCAGTTGCAATCATTTGGTGGCAAATCATTACCGTTTGCATAAGCACATTTATAGTATCATTTCTAGTCATGTTGATACCTGCCTTATTAGTAAAAAAAGTGAATCCAATAAAAGCAATTCAATTCAGATAGCTCTACTATTTTTTAATCAGATGAGAAAGTAGAATCCCCGAAGCAACAGCAGCATTGAGCGATTCAGCTCCACCAATTCTTGGTATATGAATAGGTGAAGTAATATAAGGTAGTAATTCTGTATGAATGCCTTTAGACTCATTCCCAATAACCAATACCCCTTCATTAATTGGTGCTTGTTGATAAACCGATGCCCCTTCTAACAAAGCTCCAAAAACGGGAATGCCAGAGTCAGCTAAAAGTTCCGATAAGTTTCCATAGCCAACTTTAACTCTAATAAAACTGCCCATGGTGCTTTGGATTACTTTAGGATTATACAGTTCAACAGAATCTTCAGAAGCCAATATAGTATTGATACCAAACCAGTCTGCAATTCGGATAATTGTTCCCATATTTCCTGGGTCTTGAATTCCATCTAATGCCAGCGTGATCTTTCCTTTTTCAGGCTTTTGGGGGCCGTAATTTTGCTGCTCTGCTACAGCCAATACTTTATTGGCTGTTTGCAATCCACTCATTTTTTGTAATTCATCATCTGAAACCCTTATTAATGTTGCTTTATCCATTAATGGATGAGCCCATTCATTCACTGCAAATATTTTTTGAACAACAAAAGAACTATTCAAGAGTTCATCTACCCCCTTTACTCCCTCTACTATAAATAAGCTTAAGGCATCCCTTTGTTTTTTGTGGTATAAACTTTGAATATATTTGGCCTCAATCTTGCTTAACATTGTGTATGCGTTTTACGGTAAAAAGGAGTTTTTTTGGTTTTTTTAGCTTGTTTACAGCCTTCATCATGCTGTCTGCTTGCTCTGAACAAAAGAGAACATGGGTAAGAAACTACCCAAAAAACACCCCTTTTGTTTACAATAACCAAATTAGCCTTTCTGGTAATTTTACCAAAGATGAGAAAAAACGTTTATTAACAGATTTGCAAAATTATTGGGATGATAGCCTTAAAGTTCCAAAACAACAGCAATTTGGCCTTTTTTATAAAATAAAGAATCCGGCGGTTTTTGATAGCAGCAATATCAGCAGATCTGCCCTCTTTATGAATTCTTATTTGAACGCTCAGGGATATTACTACTCCGAATTAACCAATCATTTCACCATTGATACGGTGAAAGACCAAATGAGGACCAGTGTATTCATGGACATTAATGCAGGAAAAAATATTACTATTGATCAAGTTTCTTATGAAATGAACGATTCAACCCTTCAGCAATTGGCAGTGGCTGAATCGGGAAAAAGCTATTTAAAGAAGAACAAACCTTATTCCAAGCAAGTCATCAGCAATGAATTAGATAGAATGGTGGGTATTTATAGAAAAAATGGATTCTATAAAATAACTAGAGAAGATGTATATGCTTATGTAGACTCAAATAATACCAAGTTATTTACATTAACGGTAGACCCCTTTGAACAAGCAAAACTATTGTCGGAAATCGCAAAAGCAAAAAAAGAAAATCCCAATTGGGATATAGCCATTAGACAAAGAGAAGTAGAAGATCGTGCTAGATTATACAAATATCATATTGGCAATTTGTATTATTATCCAGAAACTAAAATCACCGATGTACCAGATAGTTTAATGACCGATAAAACTTTTCTTGAAAAGAAAAGTGAATCAACTTTCATGAGATATAAAAAAGGATTATTCAATTTTAGGCCATTAAAAGAAGATACTTATTTTAAAAAAGGAGACGTTTACAACGAAGAAAAATACTTTAAAACTGCCAATGCACTTGGACAATTATCTGCTTGGCAAAACATTGATATACGACCTGAAATAAGGAATAGAGATACATTAGATATGTATTTTTTCATGACACCTGCTGTTAAACAAAGCTTTACGGTAGACCTAGAAGCCAGCCGAAACATTGCAGATATTGGGGTTACCAACTTATTAGGTATCACCACCAATTTATCTTATAACAACAGAAATGTTTGGAAGAACGCCATTCAATCCATTGCCACTTTTAGAACGGGTGTGGAATTAAATATTTTAAGTAGCAATAACCAAGCCGACCAATTGCTTCAAACCTTTTTAATCAACATTGGACATACTTATATTTTCCCTGGAATTGTACAGCCATTCAAAAGATGGAAAGGTTTAGATCAAATTGACAACAGAAGAACATTATGGTCAATTAATGGTGGGTATGTAGATAGAAGAAATTTTTACAGAGTCCGAAATTTAACCACCAGCTTTGGTTACGAATGGAAAAAAGGCAATAATTCTTTTCTATATAAGCCCATTAACGTAGAGTTATATTCAATAGACAAGTTGGATTCACTCGATCAATTAATCATTAAAAACCCATTCTTAAAAGCTTCATTTAACGAAGGAAGCATCGTAAGTCAAAGCCTCTCTTTTGTAAGAACGACCAATGGACTAAAGAATCCAAATAAAAATAAATTTTATCGTCTTGCAATAGAAGAAGCTGGAGGATTGTTTGGTTTTATACCAGGATTGCAAGGAAATATTTACCGTTACCTTAAAGTTGAGACAGAATACAAACAATCGGTGAAGTTTGCAAAATCAGAATTGGCATACAGAGCTTTCGCTGGAATAGGATACAATTATGGGGGAGATACCATTATTGGCCCTACCCTTCCTTTCTACAAACAATTTTCTGCAGGTGGACCCAATAGTATGAGAGCGTGGAGACTTAGACAATTAGGACTAGGTAGTTCGAATCAAAGTGAGTTAGATACTGCTTCTAACGCATTTCGTGATCGCTTTGGAGACATGCAATTGGAGTTTAACGTAGAATACCGTTTTCAGTTGGCAACAATCGGTAGTTTTAAAATAGGATCTGCTTTATATGCGGATATTGGAAACGTATGGAATATTAAAAGAGCAGCTTCAACTGATTCAGATACCCGTTTTTCTTTAAACAGTTTTACAAGGGATATGGCCATTGGGATTGGAACAGGACTAAGATTTGATATGTCCTATTTTTTAATCAGGCTCGATTTTGCTTATAAGTTAAAAGACCCATTAAGAGCAGCAAATAATGGCTGGATGAGCATTAAAGATTTTACTTGGAACGACATTCGACCAAATGGAATTAAAGTACCCAACTTTGCATTACAATTAGGAATTGGCTTACCCTTCTAACGATTTAAGCTGTTCAATTTCTTTTTCAAATGCATCCATTGAAAGGGCTTGGTCTACTTTAAAATGACCTATTCTGGTTCTTCTTAAACTGCTCATATATCCTCCTACCCCCAATGCTTTTCCAAAGTCATTGGCTAAGCTTCTGATATAAGTACCCGTTGAACAAACCACCCTGAAATGCACTATTGGTAATTCAATTTTCTCTATATCAAATGAATAGATGGTAACAGGTCTAGGCTCGAGCACTACATCAATTCCTTTTCTTGCAGCTAAATAAACGGGTTTCCCCTCCTGTTTAATGGCAGAATGTATAGGAGGCACTTGCATAATCAAGCCTTTAAATTCATCCGTTGCAGCAACAATTTGTTCTGTGGTTAAATGATCAATATTGCAAAACTGAGTTGGCGCTGATTCTAAATCATAAGTTGGCGTAATGGCTCCCAAAGTAAAAGTACCTGTATACTCTTTCTCCATACCCATGTACTCATTAATCTTCTTAGTAAATTTACCTGTGCAAACAATTAGTAATCCTGAAGCCAATGGATCCAATGTTCCAGCGTGACCAACTTTTACTATTCGTGTGATATTTCTAATTTTCCTTACTACATCAAAAGAGGTCCAATCAAGCGGTTTATCAATGAGTATTGTTTTTCCTTCTAAATAGGGCTGTAAGGCAGGATGTATTTCTTTTTGCTTCATTTTATTTTAACGCAGTCCAAATTGAATCCAAAACTGGATTGGGTGCAAAGGAACTGTTTTTATAAGGAATAGCAAATTCGGTAGCGTGTTTTATTCTTTCATCGGTAGCAGGATGTGATTGCATAAAAGAAAGCACTTCAGGAATTTCAGGACTATTTTCTTTTAATCGTTGCATTAGTTTTTTCATTGCCAAAGGATGAATATTATTTTTTACCAAAATTTTCATTCCTTCTTCATCTGCGCTCTTTTCAATTCCCCTTGAAAAATGCATGGTCCTTAAACCCTCCGCATTTTCTACAACAATGGAGAATATACCGGAGATATCGTTTAATACTACCGAAACAATTAAACCTGTTGCAACACTTCTTAAAATTGATTTTAAACTATGTCTATCATTTATATGCGCAGTTTCATGTCCTAATAAAGCTGCCAATTCATCCGGAGATTTCATGGCTTTTAATATTCCAGTATAAACCACAATATTTCCACCTGGAATAGCATAGGCATTTACTTCTTTGCTTTTAACAACCGTAAGTTTTATTGGATAAGTACTACTTAGTTGCATGGATTGGGCAAATTCCTGCAATAACTTGGTTCTTTGACGATCAATAGTTTCACCTTGCATCATTGATTGATACATTTTTTCGCCTAATTCTGTTTCCGTTTTAGGTTTAATTAATTTTAATCCGGCCCAAGGTACAATGGTTGAAATACTCCAATAGACACCTGCTAATAAAATAACCACCATAATGGTTAATGAAAACGCATTCAATTTTAAAAGCGAAGCAGCTATTGATTGGTCATTTTGATTCAAGTTTTGTTTGAGTTCATTCACAAAACTTGCATCTGCTCTAAAAGAAATATAGTTAGTTGAATGCTTGTTGAGGAATACAAAAAAATGATCTCCAGTTTGTTGAATAGTGCATTGCGAATAAGGAAAAAATAGTACAGTTGATTCCTTAACCCAGTAGGCACCCAATTGCAATGAAATACCTTCCGAATTAAAGTACATCAATGCAGGTTTAGACCCTGCTTCTAACCCGTCAAAAAAATTGACCTGATGAATATTGTCCATTATATTACGAATCCAAAGTCTAAAAAGTCAGTGATATCTTCTCCTGTGGCGTCGTCAAAATTTTCTTGTGTTTGTCTTAGTTCATCAAAAGCAATCGTACCATCAAGTACCATATTGGAAAATAAAAAACGCATACTTCTTACAATAATCCAAGGTGTTGCCAATCCTAAAGTAAAAACAAATAATAACAAATTAACCATGATTAATGCTAAAAAATCTCCGCCTGTTGCTGTTGATTTTATCAACATGGTTTGATCTCCTTTAGTAAGTCTCAAGTTATTGACGAAGTAGGCAAACAAATCTTTTTGCCACCAGAAAAAATAAATTCCAAAAGTGAATATACTCAGCAAATATCCTTTTACATTAAGCCAAAAATATTCACCACCCACTCCTTTATAGGAGAATCGGGCATCTCCTACTTTAACATTACATAAGAGATACCTACGCAAATTCATTGCAAACCATGCACCGTAAATACCTACTGTAACAATTGTTAAAAAAGTGCCCTTAATAAAAAGCATGAGTAGCTCCCATTTATCGCCCATATATCCAAATCGTATTCCACTCCAAATTGTCTTTGCAAATCGGTAACGATAAGATCCATGAATAGCCAATGGAATAATGAATAAGAGAAAAATATATAACAATGCCAGGCCTACTAATTCTTGCTCATTTAAAGTTAGATACACCACCAAGCCATACACAGATACCAATAACAAAAAGGCTTTGATAAACCCTTTGAACATTTGTTCGCCAGTACCAGTAAACACAAATGGTTGACCATTAAAAATGGTTCTCCCATAAAAAAAGTTCAGGGTCCTTGCTTTTGCCCATGGATAATACAATCCAAGGGTAATGGTAGTGAGTATGATATTCACTAACTGAATTTTGAAATACTCGAATCCATCCCCTTTGAAAACGAGACTATATTTATTATATTCCATTTAATAAATATATCAATAAGCTCTCGCAAAAAGCACTCGCTGAGTCGATTTTTTTCCAGATAAAATACATTTTCCTTCTTCCTGAGGATTATCCAAAGGAATACAACGAATAGTGGCTTTGGTCAATTCTTTTATTTTATCCTCTGTTTCTGCAGTACCATCCCAATGCGCGGAAACAAAACCTGCTTTGTTATCTAAGATTTCTACAAACTCATCCCAACTATCTGCAGTTCTAATATTTTCTTGTTGAAATGCTTTTGCTTTATTAAACATAGACACTTGAATATTGTCTAATAAATTATGAACATAAGAAGCAATCCCTTCTAGAGGTACTGTTTGTTTTTCTTTGGTATCCCTTCTAGCTACTTCAACTACTTTATTTTCCAAATCCCTTGCGCCAACTGCAATTCTTACTGGAACGCCTTTGAGTTCATACTCTGCAAATTTCCAGCCTGGTCTGCTATTATCGGAATCATCGTATTTTACTGATACACCCAAGGCCAACATTTCTTTTTTCATTTGATGCACTACTTCATCAATTTGTGCTTTTTGCTCATCCCCCTTATAAATAGGAACAATCACCACTTGCACTGGTGCAATTCGAGGTGGCAAAATAAGGCCGTCGTCGTCGCTATGCGCCATCACTAATCCACCAATTAAACGTGTACTAACACCCCAACTTGTTGCCCATACATAGTCTAATTTATTTTGCTTATCACTGAATTTAACATCAAAAGCTTTGGCAAAATTTTGACCCAAGAAATGGGATGTACCCGCTTGTAATGCTTTACCATCTTGCATCAAGGCTTCAATACAATAGGTATCTTCTGCACCAGCAAAACGCTCATTAGGAGATTTTACCCCTTTAATTACAGGTAATGCCATCCAGTTTTCTGCAAAATCTGCATATACATCCAACATGCGTTTGGTTTCTTCAATCGCTTCTTCAGCAGTTGCATGAGCTGTATGTCCTTCCTGCCATAAGAACTCTGCCGTTCTTAGAAACAGTCTTGTTCTCATTTCCCATCTAACTACATTGGCCCATTGATTAATTAACAAAGGCAAATCGCGATAACTTTGAATCCATCCTTTATACGTATTCCAAATAATGGCTTCACTAGTAGGACGTACCACTAATTCTTCTTCTAATTTAGCTTCCGGATCAACAATGAGTTTTCCTTTATTATTGGGGTCTGTTTTTAATCGATAATGCGTAACAACTGCACATTCTTTAGCAAAGCCTTCTGCATTTTTTTCTTCTGCTTCAAATAAGCTTTTGGGTACAAAAAGAGGAAAATAAGCATTCTGGTGGCCAGTATCCTTAAACATTTTGTCTAAAACATCTCTCATATTTTCCCATAAGGCAAAACCATAAGGTTTAATAACCATACATCCCCTTACAGCGGAATAATCTGCCAAATTACCCTTGATAATTAAGTCGTTATACCACTGAGAATAGTCCTGTGCCCTAGAAGTAATTTCCTTACCCATAAATATTTTTGTTTTTTTTAACCTGTTCAACACTAACAATTGTTAGTTGGCATGTAATTTGCCATAATATTGATAGAGGTTACCAACCGCAAATGTATGTAACTTCACTCAACCATGTTGATCAACCTAAAAAGGAAAATCATGAAAAAGTTATTACTAAGTGCTTTTGTTGCTGCAACCATTCTGAGTGGCTGTAGTACTGCTTATCAAATGGGACAAACCCCTGATGATGTATACTTTTCACCAGGACAAGAAACCGAAACTTATGCGGTTGCGAATAATAAAAATAACGATGAGCGATACCAAGAATATGTGAGTACGATGGATGATCGATACTTACGCATGAGAGTAGCCAACAGAGATCGTTGGATCACTATCGACAATTTCAGTTATTGGAATGATATGCGCCATGATTTTTCTCCTTACAGTTTTAATCATTTTAATACGTTTAATCCTTGGATACTAGACCCCTATCGTTTTAATTTTAATCCTTGGAGTATCGGATTAGGTTTTAGACCTGGCATTTATGGTTGGAATAACTTTTATGGTGGTGGATGGAATGGAGGCGTATTTGGGAATCCACTCGGTTGGGGCAATCCAATGTTCTCTGTTATCACTTATGCGAATCCGAAAGCAAGCTTGCCTTCCTACAATTCAGGTTCCAATTTAAGTGCAATACGCAATAGAGTATTCAATAATAGCAACGATCCTAAATGGTATACTCCTGGCACCAATGGAGGAAGCAATAATTTTAGCAACCTTGTAAAAAGAGTATTTGCTAGCCCTAACTCATCAGGTGGAGCGGGATCAAGCTACGATCGTTCCATTAGAACTTTTGGTAACAGCTCGAGCAGCAGTATTCCTAGCACCAGCAGTAGTGCTGGTGGAGCGAGTGGTGGTTTTAAAAGTACTGGATCTAGTGCCAGCACAGGACGTGGTGGTAGAAACTAATTAACCCATTTTATGAAAAAATATTTCGGCTTACTAATAAGCGGACTGGCAATTTTTGCCCAAACCGCAACAGCTCAAACACCAGAAGATGCCCTAAGACTTGCATGGTTTACCCAAAATGGTACAGCAAGAAATATGGCTGTAGGTGGAGTGATGGGCTCTTTGGGCGGAGACATTACGGCAAATCACGTAAACCCTGCTGGTATTGGATTGTACAAGACAAGGGAATTGGTATTGTCACCCGGTTTTTTGCTCAATAGCAACAAATTCAATTATCGAGGAACCGATTCTTCAAGCAGTAAATCTGGTTTTGGTTATGGAACTACAGGTATAGTATTAGCAGGATCAAATAGATCTGGATATAGCAAATGGACCAGTTCTGCCTTTGCCATTTCAGTGAATCAATTGGCAAACTATAATAACCAAGTAAGTTTTAGTGGAAGAAACAATTTTAGTTCTTTTACTGAAAAATATTTAGAAGAACTGACCCGCGATAGAGCAGATACCAATGCGGCTTTAAGCAATTATATTTTTGGATCTTCATTGGCTTTTAGAACATTTTTAGTTGACACATTAAGAGGAATTGGTGGTGCCGTAGCAGGATATCAAAGCTTGGTTCCCATTTCAACCGGTGTTAACCAGTCATACAATGCAAGAACAACAGGTGGATACAATGAAATAGCCATTGGATTTGCAGGCAATATGGCCGACAAATTATACGTAGGAGGTAGTTTCAATATTCCCATTGTTAAATACAATCGAGAATTGGTTTACAGTGAAAGGGATGCAACCAATGATCCAACCAATCAGTTTAGTTTCTTTGAATACAAAGAAAGCTACTCTTCACAAGGTGTTGGTATTGGTGTGAAGTTGGGAACCATTTATAAACCTACCCCATTGGTAAGAATTGGTTTTGCTTTTCATAGTCCACAAATTATTACGATGACAGATCGTATTAGATCTTCCATTGTTGCCAACACAGAAACCTATGCTGGACAACGCTCAGAAAGTAGTGACAATTTAAATAATGGCAGAGCAGGAACCAGCAAATACAATATCACCACACCATGGAGAGCCATCGGAAGCTTTAGCTATGTGTTCAGAGAAATCAATGATACTCGTTTACAAAAAGGGTTTATCAGTGCAGACATTGAATATGTACATTACAAAGGTGCAAGGTTTGCAGTTGCAGGAGAAAATGCATCTGATGCAGGTTTCCGTAATTACTATTCAGCATTAAATGAAGCTGTTATAGATAACTACAAAGGCAATATCAATGCAAGAATTGGTGGTGAATTAAAATTCAACACCGTTATGTTCAGGTTGGGTGCTGCTTATTACGGAAGTCCTTACCAAGATGAAGCATTAAGGGCCAGCAGAGTGATTGGTACTGGTGGTTTAGGGTATAGAAATAAAGGAATGTTTATAGACCTTTCCTACTCGCATATTATGAACAAGGATGCAATATTTGCTTATCGATTAAACGACAAACCCAACACATTTGCAGAGCAAACGGGAAGCAGAGGAAGTATCATGCTAACATTTGGATTTAAATTGTAAGGAAGCAAAATAGTGTTTAGGCAACCACTTCACCTTCTAAGTCGTAGTCATAGGCTTTGGTAATTTTCACTTGCACAAACTCACCAATTGGTAATTTTTTAGTGCTGTGAATGACTACTTCATTGTCTACTTCTACACTATCAAATTCTGTTCTACCTAAGTAACGACCGGCTTCTTTCTTGTCTATTAATACTTTGAAAACCTTCCCAATTTTTTCTTGGTTTTTCTCGTAAGAAATTTCTTGCTGCACTTCCATGATTTCCTGTGCTCGAGCAGCTTTTACATCAGCTGGAACATTGTCTTCTAAATCGTATGCACTGGTATTTTCTTCGTGGCTATAACTAAAAATACCAACTCGATCAAAACGATGTTCTTGCAAGAATGCTTTCAGTTCTTCTACATCTTCTTCTGTTTCACCCGGGAAACCCGCAATGAGTGTGGTTCTCAAACAAATGCCTGGAACCGCTGCTTTAATTTGGTGAATCAATTCAGACATTTCTTCGCGGGTAATATTCCTCCGCATGGCTTTGAGCATTCGATTACTCGCATGTTGCAAAGGCATGTCTAAGTACTTACAAATATTGTCTCTGCGTTGCATGACTTCTAGAATCTCCAATGGAAATTTACTTGGATAGGCATAGTGTAATCGAATCCACTCTATTCCCTTTACATCGGCCAATGCATCTAATAATTTAGGTAATGCACGTTCTTTATACAAGTCTAAACCATAATAAGTGAGTTCTTGCGCAATCAGCATGATTTCCTTTACTCCTTTTTGAACCAATGATTCCGCTTCAGCTACTAGGTCTTCAATAGATCGACTAATATGCTTACCACGCATCAAAGGAATGGCACAAAAAGAGCAGGTTCTATTACAACCTTCTGCAATTTTCAAATAAGCATAATGCTTAGGCGTACTCAGCATACGTTCGCCCAATAACTCTGCTTTATAATCTGCCTCAAACTGTTTTAAAATCAAGGGTAATTCTAAGGTTCCAAACCAGGCGTCTACTTCTGGCATTTCCGATTCTAAGTCTCCCCTATACCTTTCACTTAAACAACCCGTTACATATACTTTATCGAGTTTGCCTCTGCGCTTGAGTTCAACCTGGTCTAAAATGGTATTAATGCTCTCCTCTTTGGCTTTATCAATGAAACCACAAGTATTCACCACCACTATATTATGATCTAGTTTAGCATTCTCATGCACCACATCAATATCATTGGCAGCCAGTTGACCACTCAATACTTCTGAGTCTACTAAATTTTTGCTACAACCTAGTGTAATGATATTAACCTTGTCCTTTTTGAGTGTTTTTGCCTTCATGAGGGGCAAAATTAAGGATTTTGAGGGGAACGGATAATGGACTAAAGCAATTTGCCCACCAAGCCTACCAATAGCTCCAATCCGTTTTGCATATTGGAGAGGGCTTTAATTTTATCGTTATTGCTCTATGTTTGGTCTTTTATCAATTGAATTAATTGACTGAAATCATCCTTATTCATTGAATTCTGCGCTAATAAAGCGTTGATACTCTTCTGATCAAGACCGCTTAGTTGATCTATTTTCCCAGCCATTGCATGATCAACATTTTTTTGCGCTTGTTTTGCTTTCTTTTGCCATTGGTTATTCATACATCAATTATTGGTTCAGGACTTTGTTTAAATCCTTATTTAAATTAATAATCAAGCCACCGACATTTCCAGAAGAGTAAACAAATCGATCTAATAATTCTGATAATTGTTCGTAATCAATTCCCTTTTTCTTAAACCAATTGGACTGATTGAGTAATTGCTTTTTCTCCTCATTTAATTTAACTGCAGATTCTAATAACTTTTTCATTTCATTACTAGCCATATTGTATTTAGCAAAATCATTATTGAGTTGATCCATAATTTTAATTTTTGCAGAATCCAATGCGAGCTGCATGGCATACTGGCGCTCATTAATTATTGGAAGGGCAGCAGCCATCATTTGTGGAAGCTCCAATTTTGCGTTGAGGTCTTCGTCTAAATCATTGGTCATTTCATGGATGATACTGGGCGTATACTCGTTCTTTATAAAATCATTTACTCTTGCTTTCTTCTCAGCAAATAATTGTTGAATCAATAATAAATTGAGTTGATGCATTCTAGCACCTTCCTCCTGAATGCGCTCTGATAAAGTAATACTTTGTAATGGAATTCGAGTGCAAGCCACTAAGCCACCACCTATCCCTAACAGAATCAACAGCATGCATGGAAAGAAACAATACCTTTTTCGCATACGCCTATATTTACGAACCAAATTAAGGCTTAGCGAAAGCACCAACAACCGTGTTTTAACGGAGATTTTAATCCCCCAACCAACTATTTAAAATGGCTAATTGATCAGCAGTAATGGAAGCCAATGGGCTGATTTTATATTGCAGTTTTTTCTGACCAGCTTTCTCTACCTCAGTACTGGTAAGGGTTAAGCCAGCATAGCCCAAGTATTTTTGATAATCCAATTCCTTGGTAGTTGAAATATATTCAAACTCATTCGCTAAAGAAGTTCCAGCCATTTGTTCACAAGCAGCTTGAAACTCCGCATCTGTAAAACCTCTTTGTAAGCGCTGATAATATTCCTTATACATATGCCGCATCACATGATCTAAACTGTATTTATTTTTTGAAGCATGGCGAATGACAAGGTCTAATAACATACCCACTACAGGACCTTTATCATAATAAGAAATGGCTTTGTTTTTGTCTGTACCACTGGTTCCAAAAGGTCCATCCGACCAAGTATTGTAACTGGCTTGCAACAAACTTTGATGCGCTTTACCAGGATTGTTTTCGTGCGCAGTAATATTATTGGCCAAATTATTTAAAAACATTTCTCTGTCTACAATTTTAGCGCGCTTCACCATCAAGTATTCAAAATAAACCGATAAACCTTCGCTGATCCATAATTGAGTGGTTTTACTCCCCTTGTCATAATCAAAAGGTCCTAATTCTAAGGGCCTTATTCTTTTCACATTGTAATGATGAAAATATTCATGGCTCAAAAAATTCATGATACGATTGATATCAGCAGGCGTTTTCAATTCATTACCACTAAAACTGACTGTTGTATTATTCAGATGTTCAATGCCACCCCTACCCGGTCCAATCCCAATAAATGTATATTCCTTAAAAGGGATATGATCAATAATATTGACTCCTTGTTCAATTGCCTTCTGCAAAGTGCTCATAAATAATTGTTCATCAAAACTGCCCATATTATAACCAATAAAACGATGTGGCACACCGCGAACTGTAAATGCCGGAAGTTCTTTTAAATCACCAATCAAAATGGGACAATCGTAAAGGATATCAAAATTGGGTGCGGTAAATACATTGGTTTTGCCTTTAACCATTTCTAATCCTGTCGCAATTTTTTTAAAGCTAGGTTGATCAACACTGTTAATAGTTACTTGCACCGGCAGTTGCAACATAGACCCTACATAAAAAAAATTATTAGTAGGAACTATATAAGCATGGGCACTATCAATAAAACTATTGGCAACAAATTTCCGCTTTGTTTGAATTTGATAAGTTACGCGAAAAGGGCTGTTCTTTTTAGCACGAACCACCCAAGTATTGGTATTGATTTTATTCACTTGCAATACACCCCCATTAGAACTTTTTGCAGTAAAAGAATCAACGGTATTGGCATAGTTCATTAACTGATAATAACCGGGCATCCAATTGGGCATTTTAAACACAATGGAATCATTATTGAACCCAGCAGCATCAAGGGTAATATGAAATTTCCCTTTTGTTGCCTGCGGCATAGAAACAGTATAATGCAGTTTAGGTTGTGCTATAAGGCTTCCTGAAAATAGGAACAAAGTAGATAAACAAAGCATCCATTTTTTCATATCCAATCATTTATTTGCGAATTAGTTCTATATGTTCTTTTTGTAATTTTACTTGTAACCAATCATGAAGTTTTGCTGTGCTAGCACTATCCAACTGTTTCAAATTTTGAAATAAGAATACAGCAACCTGTTTACTACTATCCGTTCCCGAATAATATTCATGATTGCCAATTGATATAGGGGTTATTTCAGGAAATAAAATGGCCATTTCTTTAAAAACCATTTCTTGATTAAGCGATCTCTTCTCTAATTCTTTCTGAACCGAAAGCATATAGCCAATTTCATTGCTACTAGAAGGGTTGGCAATGATGGAGTCTTGTAAAATAACCAACCTAGTATTCGGCAATTGGTATTGAGCTAGTTTAGATTGCAAACCAATAATTTCTTTTTCGCTAAACTGCTTTGTCAAAAAAGCCAGCTCTATTTTACTTGCCGGAAATACAGCCACTTTTTTATGAACCACCATTTGCCCCTTGTCGGTAAATTCTTTTTTAATAAAGGCTTCTGCCCTAGCTCTAAATTTTTTCTCCCGAATCATTTCATAAGCGAAGTAAATACTGGGAACCAACAGCAATACAATCAAACTGCTAATGGCAATTCTAATTTGCTTCTGTTTAATTTTATTAACATGATTTACCAATGGATACTTCAGGTATTTCACAATCACAAAAGTGGCAATTCCAATGAAAAAACAATTGATGGTATACAAAAACAAGGCACCTAAAAAATAAGCATAATTACCCATTGCTAACCCATAACCAGCAGTACATAAAGGCGGCATTAATGCAGTAGCAATTGCTACACCTGGAATAGGGTTCCCTTTTTCAGCTCGAGTGATGGCAATTACGCCAACCAACCCACCAAAAAAAGCAATTAATACATCATAAATATTAGGAGCGGTTCTAGCTAATAATTCGCTTTGTGCATCTTTAAATGGGCTGATGATAAAATACAAAGTAGACACCAATAAACTCACCACGGTAGCAATCAATAAATTCTTGCCAGACTTTTTCAATAAAGCAAAATCATAGGTCCCTAAGGCAAAACCCGCTCCCACAATGGGTCCCATTAATGGAGAGATTAGCATCGCACCAATGATAACCGCAGTAGAATTCACATTCAATCCAACAGAAGCCACTACAATGGCACAAGCCAAAATCCAAAGATTGGCACCTCTGAAACTGGTATTGCGGACTACATTGTCTAGTACTTTAGACTTCTCTTCTTCGCCATTTTGCAAATCAATAAAACCAAGAAATTTATTCATACACTTAAAGATACAATTTCCTTAAATGCATGTCATGCGGAAACATTACTTATGCACTTCACTGGTAAAGTGGAACGTAATGTCTGGGTTATTCGTGATTTCAGTATTTAAGAACCATTCACTCTGCGCTAAGTAAACTGGTTGACCATCTTTGTCTTCTGCAGCGTTTTGTTGTTTGAATCTTAAGAAATCTTCTAATTTTTTAGGGTCTTTGCTGGTTAACCAACAAGCTTTATAAAAAGGAAGGGTTCTGAATTCACAAGCTGCCCCATATTCCTGTAAAAGACGATATTGAATTACTTCAAATTGTAATTCTCCCACACAACCAATGATTTTTTTATTACCGCCATGTTGGGTAAATAATTGAGCAACCCCTTCATCGGTTAACTGGCTAATTCCCTTTTCTAGTTGTTTGGTCTTCATTGGATCTTTGTTCACCAACTCTTTGAATATTTCTGGTGAGAAAGTAGGGATTCCACTAAAATAGTAGTTCTCTCCTTCCGTCATGGTATCGCCAATTTTAAAATTACCAGTATCAAATAAACCCACCACATCACCCGCATATGCATCTTCCACCACTTCCTTTGAACGCGCCATAAAACTATACGGATTGCTAAAGCGCATGTCTTTGTCTAAGCGAACATGGTGATAATATTTATTGCGCTCGAACTTGCCACTGCATACCCGCATAAAAGCAATTCGGTCTCTATGTTTAGGGTCCAGGTTCGCGTGAATTTTAAATATAAATCCGCTGAATTTTTCTTCCCCTACTTCAATGGTTCGCGTGGTTGTTTCACGAGAGCGGGGTACTGGTGCAATTCTAATAAAAGTGTCCAGCATTTCTTTCACTCCGAAATTATTCACAGCCGATCCAAAAAATACTGGAGCGATTGATCCACTTAAATAATCTGCGGGATTTAAGTCCCCATAAACCCCATCAATCAATTCCACATCTTCTCTTAGTTGGTTGGCATCACGGGCACCTACTTTGGCATCCAATACAGGATCGGCTAAATCGGTGATGGCTATCACGTCTTCTTCCTCTGCCTTGGTGCTTGCTGTAAATAAACGCAAGCTCTTATTGTCTAAATTATATACTCCTTTAAACTCTTTACCACTGTTAATGGGCCAGGTCATTGGGTGTAAGGATATACCTAATTCTTTTTCAATTTCTTCCAAAAGGTCAAATCTATTTTTTCCATCACGGTCCATTTTATTAATGAACACAATCACGGGCGTATCGCGCATGCGACATACTTCCATCAACCTTCTGGTTTGTGCTTCTACCCCGTTAACACTATCAATGACCAAGATTACACTATCTACCGCAGTAAGCGTTCGATAAGTATCTTCTGCAAAGTCTTTGTGGCCGGGCGTATCTAATAAATTGATGAGAATATTTTGGTATTCAAAAGTCATTACAGAAGTAGCCACCGAGATACCCCTTTGGCGTTCAATTTCCATGAAGTCGGATGTAGCCCCTTTTTTGATTTTATTGCTCTTCACCGCACCTGCCACTTGAATGGCACCTCCGAATAACAATAACTTCTCCGTTAAAGTAGTTTTACCAGCATCTGGGTGAGAGATGATGGCAAATGTTTTTCTTCTGTTGATTTCTTTCTCGTACTTCATATATATAATAAAAGCGCCCCCAATAATAAAATGGAGGCGCAAAGGTAATCTTTATAAATTTAGTTCAAACTCCTGAAATCTACTGGGACCAGCTTACTCACCCCAGGTTCTTGCATGGTTACGCCGTAAATTACGTCTACGGCTCCCATGGTTTGTTTATTGTGGGTTACAATAATGAACTGAGAATTATCACTGAACTTCTTAATCATCTGCGTAAACTTACCTACGTTGGCATCATCCAATGGTGCATCCACCTCATCCAGGATACAGAATGGCGCTGGTTTAATAAGGTAAATGGCAAATAACAAGGCAGTTGCAGTCAAGGTTTTTTCACCTCCACTCAATTGGGTAATAGAGCTAGGACGTTTACCCTTGGGCTTAGCTACAATCTCAATACCTGTGTCGGCTAAGTTTTCAGGGTTTACCATCAACATATCTGCAGTATCTTCTTCTGTAAATAAGGCCTTGAACACTTTTTGGAAATTCTCTCTCACCTTATTAAAGGTTTCTAAGAACAACTGATTGGCTGTTTCTTCCACTTCCAAAATGGTTTGTAACAAACTTTCTTTTGCGGTAACCAAGTCGTTCTTCTGCTCTAAGATAAAGTCGTATCTCTTCTTCATTTCGGTATAAGCTTCAATGGCAGTAGGGTTCACTTCGCCCATATTGTCCATGCGCTTGCGCATTCTATCCGATGCTGCTTGCAATTCTTCTAGCGGGGTATCAGATGTTCTAGGTTGATCAAGGATCTCGTCTAATTCAATCTTAAACTCAACATGCAAACGCTCTTTCATTCCAGCTAATTGCAATTTCAATTCATTGAGTTTGTCTTTGAGCTCATTGACTAAATGATCAATCATTTCCTTGCTCTTCACTTTCATACGAAGCGCACTCTCTTTCTCTTGCAATGCGTTTCTGTAATTATAATAAGCCTGATCTGCTTCGTTCAACTTAATTTCTTCCGCTTCCTTATTGCGCATTAATTCAAGCAATAATTGCTCTACTTCTTGCAAAGAAGCCACCCCATCAACAATTGCTTGCTCAGCTTCTGCTAGTTGAGCCGTATTGTTTTTGATTTGCTCATGCAAATCGTTCAATTGATTCTCTTTAAATAACAACTCTTGTTTAATGGTAGTCAACTTACTCTGCTGACGAGTCAACTGCAAATTGGTTTCATTAAACTGACCCGATGCAAAATGATAAGCCTGCTCCGATTCTTGGTAGTCTTGCTCCAAATTGCGCATTTGCTCAGCTGTATTTTGTAATTGAACATTTAATTCAATCAATACTTCTCTGGTTTCTGCAATGGCATCTTGTTCATCTTGCAAACGACCTTCAATATCTGCCAAGCGCTGTTCGCCGTTTTGCTGCGCAGCTTGTAAGTTTTCAATTTTATTCTTAGCTGCAAAAACCTGATTGGTCAATTGGTTGATTTCTTGCTCAGTGGCTCTGATGGCATGCTCTTTCAATTGATCACTGAAAGTGATGACTTCATTGTGCTTGGCTTGAATATCGGCCTTTAATAAACTTACAACAGACTCTTGATCCTGAATTTCTTCCGCTAATTTTTCTAAGTTCTTGGCACGACCAATCTTTTTACCCTCGAATAGCCCAACACTTCCTCCGGTAAGGGTATATTTCCCTTTTACATATTTACCCGTTTTTTCCAATACAACGGCTCCGTTGGAATTATGAATAGCTTCTTCGTTCTCCCCGATATATACATTGCCCAATAAATATTCAGCTAGTTTATAATATTGGTCGTCTACCTCAATTACATCCAGGGCTTTCAATGTATTGGCAGGCTGATGGGTATTATTCTGGAAATTGGCAAATTGGTCTAATAAAAAGAAGTTGGCTTTGCCCTTCTTGTTATCGTCTAATAAATGAACTGCTTTTAAACCCTCACCCAAATTGTTGACTACATAATAGTTCAAGTAAGGCTCAAGTACGTTTTCAACAGCGGTTCTATATTCTTCTTTTACATAAATAATATCCGATAAAATGGGAGCTGCATGGTTCCAGTCGCTGTTTTTATGCAAGAACTTGATGCTCTCTGGGTATCCTTCCATTGAATCAATCAAGCTTTTCAACAAATTGTATTCGTTGCGCTTGGCATCTAATTTTCGGTTTTCATCGGCCAACTCCCCTCTCAACACTTCTAATTGTTGCTGGGTTTCAAAAATTTGCTCTTTGGTTTTTTCGTGTTGTTCTTGTAATTGAACCAAGTCTACCCGCTTCATTTCTAAAGCTTCTTCTTTCTCTGCACTTTCTGCTTGCAACTGCGCCAATTGCTGCAAACGATTGGTTCGCTCATCAGACAACTGCAATTGCATACGCTGCAAATTCTGAATAGAAGTGTCTGCAACAGCTACTTTTTTCTCTGCATCAAACTGGTTACGCTGGTATTGTTGGTACTGATTTCTAACCGCATCAACCCCTGAACGCTTTTCGTCAAATACCTGGCGCTTGGTTTCTACTTCAACTTTTGCTTCAGTAACACGATCTTGCAATACCGCCAAATTCGCTTCTTCTTCACCCACTTGCATTTGTGAGTATTCAATAGAATCTCCAATGGTTTTTAATTGACCTTCGGCTTTTTCTAAGAAATCTTTTAAGTTGGTTTCCTTCTCTTTTAGGTATTGAAGTTTTTGACTTGCAAGGTTTTTGTCATTCTCTGTAGAACGAAGGTTTTGTTGCAACTCATTAAATCCATGCTGCATGCTTTGAAGCGCTCTCTCTTGGGCAATGAAAGAAACTTTCTCTTGCTCAATAGCCGCTTCTTCAGTAGCTATTTCTGCTTCCAATTGCATTTTCTTATCGAGTTCCAACTCTTGTTGCTCGGTTAGTTCGCGATAAGAAATATTGAATCCTTCCAAAGCAGCTTTGGCCAATTCAACCGCTACTTCTTTGTATTCTTTTTTGATTTCGTAAAACTTCTCTGCCTTGCGAGCTTGGCTTTCTAAGGTTTTTAACTGGTTATTGATTTCAAATAAGAGATCCTCAATACGAGCCAAGTCTTGCTCTGTAGCATCCAGTTTATTCTTGGCTTCCTTTTTACGGGTTTTATAAATGGTAATCCCAGCCGCTTGTTCCAACATTCTTCTACGGCTGTTCTCTTTGTCTTTGATGATATCATCTACCATGCCCAATTCAATGATGGCATAACTATCTGTACTCACCCCTGTATCCAAAAACAAATTATGGATATCCTTTAATCTGCAAGTAACATCATTGAGCCTATATTCGCTCTCCCCATTTTTATAGAATCTTCTGGTTACTGTTACTGTACTAAATTCAGTAGGCAGTAAATTTTTAGTGTTCTCAAAAGTTAAACTCACTTCAGCTAGTCCACTCGCACTTCTGGTTTTACTACCATTAAAAACCAATGCTTCTAAATTCTCACTTCTTAATGCGGAAATCTTTTGCTCCCCAATTACCCAACGTATACTATCAATGATATTACTCTTTCCACAACCATTTGGTCCAATAATCCCTGTTATGCCTTCGTCAAAGCTTACTACTGTTTTATCAGCAAAACTTTTAAACCCCTTGATTTCTAATGATTTTAATCTCACGTTATCGTTGTTTAGTACTTGCGAACATAAGGTAAAAGAAGAAGATTTAATAGGGCTAGAAGCCTATTGTGAATAACAAGTGTAGAATAAAAATGAATAAGGGTGAGAAGTGGGTAATAAAAGATCAATTATAAAAATATATATTATTATATATCAATTATTTATGAGTTTTTATTGTTATTAATTAATAATAAAATTGCGATTCATAAAAGCAGGAGTTATCCACCTCAATTCGTGAATAATTTAGGGCCGCTTGATTGAAACTATATTTGTGCTATGCAGTCCATAGTTTTCACCGTTACCAACGATATCAGCTACGACCAGCGAATGCATCGAATCTGCAGCAGCTTGGCAGCCCATGGGTATCAGGTTAGGATTATAGGGGTGAATAGGGTGGGATCAATCCCGCTGCCTATTCCACCACTCTATGGTTCATCCTATCAGCAACAACGCTTAAACTGTGTTTTCCAAAAAGGTCCTTTATTTTATTTAGAATTTAATATCAGGTTGCTAATTGTATTATGCTCATTATCATATGATATTGCATGTGCAATTGATTTAGATACCATCCTTCCAGTATGGGTAGCAACCTGGTTCAGAAGCAAGAAAAGGGTTTATGATGCCCATGAATATTTTACAGAAATGAAGGAGGTACGAACCCGACCAAGGGTAAGAGCCGTCTGGAAATGGATTGAACGAACAGCCGTTCCTCATTTCAAACAGGGGTATACGGTAAACCAACACTTGGCCGACCTGTTTTTGGATCAACTTAAAATTAAACTTGAAGTGGTTCGAAACCTTCCTTCCCTCCAAAACCAGCCCGATACCAGCCACAGAAATACCACTCAAAAAGGCGCCGTTTTGGCAGAAGAGTCTAAGAATGACCCCAAATTAGTATATAATTTTACATCAGATAACTTCATACAATTAATTAATAATCAGTTTAAATCAAAATTTATTATATATCAAGGAGCTGTGAACCATGGAAGAGGTTTTGAGCAGCTTATTCCAGCTATGCACTGGGTGAAGGCTCCGCTACTCATTGTAGGTCAAGGGAACTTTTTAGCCCAAACTTCCGACTTGATTCAGGAGTACGGTCTAGAGCAAAAGGTCTTTATCCATCCCCCCATACCCCCAGCTGAATTAAAAATGCTTACCCAACTGGCCCATATTGGAATCACCCTATTTGAAGCCGAAGGGATTAATCAATACTATTCCTTGGCCAACCGATTCTTCGATTATATGGCAGCAGGTATACCCCAAGTATGTGTGCCCTATCCAATGTATGCGCAAATTGTTGAAGAACATCCGTTTGCATTGCTGATAAAAAATATTGAGCCTTCCACAATTGCGACGGCTTTGAACAATTTACTATCAGATGATGTTCTTTACAACAGACTCCAACAAGAATGCTCCAAAGCAGCTAAAGTGTTGAACTGGGAGAACGAGTCCATTAAATTAATTGAGTTTTACAGCCGCCTCTAATTTTGGAAAAGCATTTACATATTATTTCATTCGATGTTCCCTACCCTGCTAATTATGGGGGTGCCAGCGACGTTTTTTATAAATTACCCGCTTTTCAAGCACAGGGAATTAAAGTGCATTTTCATTGTTTCGATTATGGACGTGGCCATCAAAAAGCATTGGATCAATATTGTACTAGCGTCCATTACTACCAACGCACCGAAGGGCATAAAGGCTTTTCGAGCAAACTCCCTTATATCGTAAGTAGTAGAATTAACGAAGAACTCTACCAAAATTTACTACAAGACAACCATCCCATTTTCATGGAAGGGGTGCATTGTACGTACTTATTACAAGACAATCGCTTTAAAGAAAGGGCTTGTTTTGTGA
>CALRUG020000008.1:0-37308 GCA_943371295.1 Synechococcus sp. UW140
TTTTTCTTTTTGCTTTTTCGTTGTTGCGCCAAACCTTCCAAACTCAATCCTACCATAAGCAATAATATAAAAAGGGCAATTTTCGTTTTCATGGTTCCGGTCATTTATATTATTGTACTTTGTTATTTTTTTCTTTTTCTGCAATTACCAACGCCAATTTTGCAGCAGCTTCTTTTTTAAATTCTTCTATTTCAGCATTGTCTGCAACACTTTTAAAAGTTGCTTCCGCATTAAAATAATCTTTCTGGTTTAAGTATATATCTCCAACGAGCAGGTAACTCTTGGTTACCCAATAGGTATAAGATCCATACCTTTTAATTACTTCAAAACAGGCTTTTTCTGCTTCGTCTAATTTGCCCAATTGTAAAAGCAATTCCCCTACTCTATACTGAGCTTCAGCAGTAATTTCCGATTTACCCAAAGACAAAAGGGATTGGTATCCTTGTAGTGCTAAGGGATATTTTTTCTCCATTTGATCGTTCTTTGCAATCACGTATCCGGCCATTAAACGATCATCGGTAGCAATGCTTTTTTGTAACAACAATTCTGCTGCATTGGGCACTGCCTGTGCAAATTGTTGGGTTTTGAATTGACAGCGCAATAATCCCCTCATTGCTTCTAACTTATTTTCCTGCTGCAAGGCAATTGTTTTTAATAAGGCATAGTAAGTAGAAGCATTGTTGTAATCTTGGAAGTCAAAGTAATAAATTCTACCTGCTTGCAAGGCACTTCTTTCTGCATATTTATTAGGAGATAATGCTGCAACTGCCTTATAATATCCAAGCGCTTCATTATTTTTTTTCTGTAACAGATTAATTTCTGCTAAAAGATAATTGGCTTCAACAGCATATTTTCCTTGAGGGAAATTGGCTAAATAGGTTTTAAATCCTGATTCAGCACCAATATTGTCTTTTAATTCAAATCGGATAGATGCCGACTTATAGGTTATTGAATCGGCTTCATTTCCAGCAATGGTTTTACCATTGGTCTCCATAAATTGGATATAAGCCAATGGCTGTTGCTGCTCAATAAAAATATTTCTAACATATTCTACTGCTGCATCCGATTCTGTACTATTGGGATATCTAGAAACCAATTGTTTAAACTGATTCAGGGATTCTTCGTTTTTATTCAAATTAAAGTATGCAATCCCTAGTTTTTGATAAGCAACAGGATAAAATGCTGCTGCGTCTTTTTGATTGAGCAATGCTTGTAAAGGTTCTATCACTTTTTCAAAAGCTTCATCAGCCAAATAAGTATTGGCTACTTCTAGTCTTGCTTGAGCCAACATGGAAGATGTAGGATACAATTCAGGAATAGATTGCAATAAATTGAGCTTCTGCGTTTGATTATTCATTGCTCCTGCAATGATTGCTTTCTGATACGTTGCATAATCAGCAGATGACCAATTCAATTGTACAATTTGATCATACAAATTCAACGCTTGTTTATATTCTTTTAACATGAACCAACAGTCGGCTGCCCTTACAACTGCATCTTTCTCCACATTATTTAAGGCTGAATGAGGATTTTTATTCACCAACTCATATTGCTCTTTAGCTTGTTTATACATTTCTTTTTTTAGATACGCATAAGCCAAATTATACCGAGCATTACTGGTGTTCACTTCTCCATTTTTGATAGGTGCTTTTAAATATTGCATTAGATATTGAATGGCATCCTCCATTTTTCCCGATCGATAACTTAACTCCCCTTTCCAGAAATAAACCAACGGCAACTGTTGTGTATTATTAGGAGTGTTGATTATTTGATCTAATAATAGTTCTGCTGCATCCAACTTTTGGTCGTTAATTAATTCTACCGTTCTGCCATACAATAATCTGGGCAAAAGCGCAGTAACATTAGCCGATTTATTGGGTAAGGATTCATATAAAGACAAGGCATCTTTAAAACTATTGGTGTTTGCTAAGGTACTTACCAACAACTCCTTCGATTCATTTAGGTAGGCAGATTGAGGATACTGTACTAAAAACTGTTGAAAGCTTTTTACCGCAATATCAAAATACCCCAATTCATAAGACAGTTTAGCATAATGAAAACTGGATACTTCTTTTTGAACTGAGTTGCTATTGTTTGACGCGCAAAACTGAAAAGCGTTTCTTGCATTTTGTAAATCATTCACTTTTAGGTAAGCATCTGCTAATAAATACATGCTGTTCTGTTCCAATGAATCTAATGCTCCCCCTATTTGCTTAAATCCTTGGATTGCTTTATTCCAATTCTTTGCTTCATAATAACAATAAGAAAGCTCATATAAATCTTCCCTTCTTACTTTTTCACTAGATGCTATATAAGTTTCTAAATAAGGTAAAGCTCGGGCAAACTCTCTTTTTTCGAATAATAAGTGGCCAACTAATTGCTTTAATTGTAAATCGTAAAATTGTCCGTTTCTTTTAATGGCATTTTCTCCATAGGTTAAAGCCTTTTCCCTGTTTCCACTAAAATAGTACAACTCTGTCAAGTAAAAAGGGACTACATGTTGGTAGTCGGGATGTGTTTCAGCAATCAAAAAACACTCAATAGCGGTTTCGTATAATCTTTCACTAAAAGCTAAAAAGCCATAATAATAGTTGGCATCAATATAGTTAAGATCAGTAGGCAATTGCCGAATCGCATTAAACAATGGTTTGGCTTTTTCAAAATCTTTGTTTACAAAATAAGCATATCCTTGATGAAATTTCATCGTAGCAATCTGTCGATTATTTAAATTGGCAATATTGCTTTTCCCATAATAAGTCAATGCATTCGTATAGTCTTTGCGCTGGTAATAATATTCGCCCAAATAATAAGAAACCATTTGCACATGGGCTACATGATTGTTCAACGATACAAATGTTTTAGCTAAATCTGCCGCACCGGTTTCATCAATCTGTAATCCACAAATGATATAATAAAATTGAGCATCTGCCATTAATTGTACGGGCATATTGCTTTGCTTTACACCATTATTGTAAAGTCTTTTAAAAACTGGAAATGCCAAACTAAATTGATCTTGTTGATACAATTGTTTTGCATCTTTAAATGCAGCATCTGGGTCAGACCATCCCATTGTTTCCTGAGACTGAACCAATGTGCAAAAACCAAATAAACTTAGAATAGTAAATGCGACTATTTTATGCATGGGGAGGATTATATGGTGCAAATATTTTTTTAATTGTTGGTATTAAGTGGCAAAGCAATGTTAAAGATATGCCTAGGCCTTGTTAAGCTTGTTTAAACATGCCTTTTGTGGAAAAACAGGATAAGGTTGTAAGTTTGTCAACAAATTGCAAGGATGTACGAACATTTAACAACGGTGAGGGTTAGGTATGCTGAAACAGATCAGATGAATATTGTTTATTATGGCAATTATGCACAATATTTTGAAGTAGGAAGAGCAGAATGCATTAGGGCCTTGGGGTTTACCTATAAACAAATGGAAGAAATGGGGGTTCGTATGCCCGTTGTAGCAATGGAAGCTAAATTTTTAAGACCAGCCCACTACGACGATTTGATTACCATCAAGACCATTTTAAAAACCCTACCAACCAATCACGAAATAAGTTTTGAGCACGAAGTGTACAACGAAAAAAAGAAACTATTAACCACAGGAAAAGTGACCCTTTATTTTATAAATACACTTACGAATAAACGCATGGGAATGCCGCCAGAATTACTAGATACATTGGCCCCCTATTTTACCATTCAATAAGCACATTTTCATGAATAAAACGTATGCATCTATCATCACTATCGGAGACGAATTGTTGATTGGTCAAGTGATTGATACCAATAGTAGTTGGATAGCACAAGAACTCAATAAAGCAGGTATTCTGGTGAAAAACAGGGTTGCTGTTGGAGACAATCGGGAAGATATTTGGCAAGCAATTGACGATGCCATGTCAAAGTCTAACTTGGTTTTAATTACGGGGGGATTAGGGCCCACAGCAGACGATATCACCAAGCCATTATTGTGCGATTATTTTGGCGGGAAAATGGTGATGGATCAAGCTACTTTAGACCATGTGACTTACATATTTCAGCATATTCTTAAAAGGCCAATGATTGAGCGGAATACATTACAAGCGCAAGTTCCAGATGTTTGTACCGTATTGAAGAATGAAAAAGGAACTGCACCAGGTATGTTGTTTTCTAAGAATAATGTTCGCTTAATTGCTATGCCAGGGGTTCCGCATGAAATGAAATGGATCATGGAACACCATGTAATGCCCTTGGTTGCAGAATGGTTCAAGAGTGGATTCATAGAACACCGTACTTTATTAACAGCAGGTATTGGAGAATCCTTTCTGGCTGAGCAAATCAACCAATTTGAAACAGCATTACCTAGTCATATTAAGTTGGCTTATTTGCCCAACTATGGAATGGTAAGACTGAGGTTAAGTGCTTGGGGAAACAATCAAACTGATTTAAATAAAGAATTAGATAACCAGTTTAACCAATTGAAAAATAATGTTTTAGAATATTTAGTTACCGACAAAGACGAGCCCATGGAAATGGTAATAGGTAATTTACTAAAACAGAAAAATCAAACTGTTGCAACAGCTGAGAGTTGTACTGGAGGATATATTGCCCATTTATTGAGCAAGCATGCTGGCTCTTCCAGTTTTTATATAGGATCAATTATTTCTTACGCTAATATCATCAAGGAACAATTATTAGATGTGCCTCATGAAACCTTAATTACTGTTGGCGCAGTAAGTAAGGATGCGGTTAAGCAAATGGCCCTATCAGTAAGGGAAAAAATGAATACCGATTATGCTATTGCGGTAAGTGGCATTATGGGACCAGGAGGTGCTACAGAGGAAAAAGCAGTAGGCCTAGTTTGGATAGCGGTAGCTTCTAAAAACAAGGTTGATACAAAGCACTTTCAGTTTAGATTTGATAGAGAGCGAAATATTAACTTAACTGCCATCAATGCATTGAATATGTTGAGGGCAATGATTGTGGATAATAGTTGATGAATTAATCGGTTTCAACAACTATCTTTGTTGATTAGTAGTGGATTGTGTATATGAACTATACCTTATTAACCCGCTTTAAACAGTAGTACAATATGGCAATAGCTGAATTGGTGATGCCCAAATTGGGCGAAAGTATTATGGAAGCTACCATTCTTAAATGGCATAAGAAAGTAGGCGACCATGTTAAATTAGACGAAACCGTATTGGATATTGCTACTGATAAAGTAGACAGTGAAGTTCCATCCACTGTAGAAGGAACCATTACTGAAATCCTTTACAATGTGAACGATGTTGTACCAATCGGTACAGTGATCGTAAGAGTTGAAACCGCAGCCAACGCAAGTGCGCCAGCACCTGCACCAGTTGTTTCAGCACCTATTGTTGAAACACCAGCTCCGGCTCCTGCACCTATAGTTGCAGCTCCAACGCCAATTGTTGAAGCACCTCCGGCACCAACTCCGGCACCAACTCCAGCACCAGCTCCGGCACCTGTAACAGTTGCACCTCCACCTGTTGTTGAAGTTCCTTATACACCGAGTGCTCCAATGGTAGAATTAATGACAAAGCCTGCATCAAATCGATTCTATTCTCCATTGGTATTAAATATTGCGAATAGCGAAGGCATCAGCTTAAGTGAGTTAGAAAGAATTCCAGGAACAGGTAATGATGGCCGTGTTTCTAAAAAAGATATTTTACAATACGTTGCAGATAAAAAAGCAGGAAGGGTTCCAACCTATCAACCTGCACCAGTTTATTCTGCAGCACCCCAATATATTGCACCAGTTGCGCAACAACCAACACCACAGCTAGTTGTGCCGCCAGCACCACCAACTGAGCCAACGGTAGTTACACCACCTGCTCAAGAACCAGTTGCTACTCCTGCTGCAGCGGAATCAATACCTGTTGCACCAGCTGCACAAGCAGTTCCTGTAACACCTGCAGCTCAACAACCAGTTCCTGTTGCACCACAACCGCAACCCATTGCACCAGTTTACAAAGAACCAATCGTACCTGTGGTTCCAGCACCTCAGCAGCCTGCACCACAACCTATATATCAACAAGCCGCTGAACCAGTAATTAAATCTGGTTCTAGATTCCCTGAGCAAAATGCAGCAGCATATACAGCACCAACACCACCTGCGCCACAAGCAATTTTGGCTCAGTCTTCGGGTAAATTTTCAGACCCTTCAATGGTTTCCGTTACTGGTGCTACTGAAATCATAGAAATGGATCGTATGCGTAAGCTAATTGCGAAGCATATGGTTGATAGCAAACATACCAGTCCGCATGTTACCAGTTTTGCTGAAGCAGATGTGACCAATATGGTGATGTGGAGAACAAAAGTGAAAAACGAGTTTGAACAAAGGGAAGGCACTAAGCTCACATTTACCCCAATGTTTGTGGAATGTATTGCCAATGTAATCAAGCGTTTCCCTTATATCAATTGCTCATTAGATGGCGATAAAATCATTCTAAAAAAAGACATCAATATCGGTATGGCTACCGCTTTACCTACTGGCAACTTAATTGTACCGGTTATTAAAGCTGCGGATCAAATGAATATTGTTGGGTTGAGTAAAGCAGTAAATGGATTAGCCGATGCTGCCAGAAATGCCAAGTTAAAACCAGAAGACACAACTGGTGGAACATTTACCTTAACCAATGTAGGTACGTTTGGAAGTTTAATGGGAACACCTATCATAAGCCAACCACAGGTTGCCATTCTAGCGGTAGGTGCAATCAAAAAAAGACCCATGGTAATGGAAGGTCCTGAAGGAGACACTATTGCTATCAGACATATGATGTACTTATCTTTAAGCTATGACCATCGAATAGTAGATGGCAGTATTGGAGCCAGTTTCTTAACGGAAGTGGCCAAAGAATTTGAAAAATGGGATATAAATAAACAATGGTTTCACTACCTATAAAATGTAAAAAAGCCCTGATGATTATCGGGGCTTTTTTTTACAGCAGTTTTTATTTAACAGCGCAAACACCAGGATTAGGTACTTGGAATGTATTAACAGGTCGTTTCAATTACAATAGTAAATGGAATGCTTTTATTGAATTTCAGTTACGTTCTCAACAAACTTTTAATCATTTTAATTACCATGAAGTAAAGGGTGGAATTGGATATGCAATAAATCCGGCGCTTACTGCAGTGATTGGAACCGGCAGGTATATTACTTACCAATTAAATGATAATTTTAAGACTCCATTTTTAGTAAGCGAAAACAGAATTTGGCAGCAATTAATTTGGAACCAATCATTTAACAATTTTAGAATTGAACATAGGCTAAGGGCAGAACAGCGCTATACTTCAAATGGATATCGAAACAGGTTTAGATACAGACTGAGCGCTATCATTCCAATCAATAATAAAACAATCACCAATAAAACCCTTTTTGTAAATACTTCCAATGAATTTCACTTGAATAATGATGGAGTATTTTTTGAGCAAAATCGCTATTATCTGGGAGGCGGCTATAACTTCAATAGCCAATTAAGTCTTCAGGTGGGTTGGATTTATCGCTCCGACTTTTTTACACAAAATAGGGCCCAATACAAGAATTTTTTACAAACCAGCTTACAATTCACTTTTAGCAAAACGAAAAACGCTACGATTAAAAATATAGGATCGGTAGATTAAAATTATTCAACCCCTTCAAAAAAGGAGAACAAAGTTGTGCCATAATTTCTAACAAATGAGAATCCCTCCATTTTTTCATAGGCGTTTCGGGGCGTATGTTCTAAAACAAAAAAACCACCTGGAGCAATCAATTTTTTAGAAACAATAATCTTGGGAATTTCATCAATGGTACCCAGCGCATATGGAGGGCCAGCGAAAATAAAATCATACTGTTTATTGCAACTTTGCAAAAAAGCAAATACATCCATTTTAAGTAATTGAACATTTTCCATACCCAACATGGCCGCATTCTTTCCAATAAATCCATGCATGATGGGGTCTTTTTCAACAATGGTTAATTTTTCAGCACCCCTTGAAGCTAATTCGTAACTAATACAACCCGTTCCCCCAAATAAATCAAGTGTTTCTATACCATCAAAGCTCATGCGGTTCTGCAAAATATTGAACAAGCCTTCTTTGGCTATATCGGTAGTAGGTCGGGTATGAGGCATATTGGCCGGAGGACTAATTCTTCTGCCACCCCATTTTCCTGATATGATTCTCATAATGCCAATTTAAAAAATGGCGCAAAATAATGCGGGTGATATTCTTTATTTACATTAAACATAACTCCATTCGGCTCCATTGAATCGATTTCAATATTCTCGTATACTTTCTTTAGTTGTATATACAATTCAGTATTTAAATCGATCATACCACTCAGCTCTACAATTGCAAACTCGGTATTAATTCCAAACTGCTGCGCACCACGTATGATATAATAAACTGCATCTTCCGCAATTTTATATGAGAAGGTCTGAATCATTTGTATTTTGGAATCTTTAAAAATGGCCATAATAAAATGCCCATGATAAAATTGCAGTTTAACCAATTGTTCTTCGTTCTTACGTCGATTCATCACATCATTTAAAAGCGAAGTATAAACATGTGATGTTTGAAAAATAATAAATTGTCGAGTCAATAATTCGGCCAATGATTTCTTAATCCGATAGGTATTGATGAAACTTCTAGTAGCTAAGAGTTTTTCATACTTTACTTCCATCCTACTACTTTCTCCATAAATAAGGTTCAAGTAATCTTCCGCAGAAGTGGCTGTTAAAAATTTCTCTGGAACCAGAATTGATTCTGGAGTGCAGAAAAAACAAGTAACTAATTTATAAGTTTTATTAAACAGCTTAGAAATGGTTTTGATTTCATAAAAGATATCATTCCAATCCTCTGTTTGATCCTTGTCGAGGCTGAAATACTCAAAAGCTACAATGGTTCCATTGTCTACAGATTTAGACATGCAACGCATTTCCTGTTCATCCAATTCTATGATGAGCTGAAAAGCAGATCCACTGATGGGATCCTCATTATAAAATCCTGCTTTTTTCCTGGCCATTCATCTTAATTACGTTGCAATAATATATAAAAAAGCATTAACGGAGAGCGAAGATATTATGAGCTCTCATTTTACTAACTTCGCTGCCCAATATGAGCAATCTTTCACCACTCAATCTTCAAGTTAATACCGGGAACAAAGCCATCCTGCGTATTGCTTTGCCCATATCTGCATCTATTGTTGTTCCACAAATCAACTTTATTACCAATAATATTTTTTTGGGTGGATTAGGGCAGAAAGAATTAGGGATTGCGGGTATTACAGGGGTTTATTACTTAATGTTTGCAGTAATTGGGAATGGATTGAACAATGGATTACAAGCATTGATTTCTAGAAGGGCTGGTGAAAATAGAATTGATGAAATTGGCATCCTCTTTTGGCATGGGGTAAGAATAGCAATGTTCTTTGCCATATTTGGCATTTTAACTACCTGGTTTGTTGCACCAATGGTATTGCAATGGTCATTGCACGATCAAGAAGGAATTGATATGGCCGTGCAGTTCTTGTCTATACGCATTTGGGGTTTACCCCTACTCTATATCTATCAAATGCGCAATGCATTATTGGTAGGAATTAACCAAAGCAAACTTTTGGTATTAGGAACTGCTACTGAAGCCATTATTAATATTGTTTTTGATTATGGATTGATTTATGGCAAACTGGGTATGCCAAACTTAGGATTTAATGGGGCGGCTTATGCATCCATTATTGCCGAAGGGGCAGGTTTGTTGGCTGTTTTTTTAGTTATTCGATTTAACGGGATGAGCCAAAAAATCAATTTGTTTAAAAAAGTAGCTTATCAATTCTCTTATATCAAACTCATTTTAAATCAATCCTATCCGCTGATATTGCAACACGTGATCAGCATCATGAGTTGGGAATACTTTTATATTTTGATTGAGCACCATGGAGCCCGAGACTTGGCTGTATCTAATACCATGCGAAATCTATTTGGATTCTTTGGTTGTTTTACTTGGGCATTTGCAGCCACCACCAATACCATGGTAAGCAATGTAATTGGTCAGGGTAGAAAAGAAGAAGTACTGCCACTTATTTATCGAATACTTAAATGGAGCATGGGCTTTGCATGCTTTGTATTTATACTCTTAAATGTATTTCCAAGGGCATTCCTTGGCATATATGGACAAGGTGAAGACTTTATACAGGCAGGTATTCCTGTGCTTAGAGTCGTATCTATTGCAATGATTATGATGTCAGCTGCAACGGTATGGGTAAACGCAGTAACCGGAACGGGAAATTCTAAAATGAATTTATTTACCGAAATCGCTACCATTATTTTTTACTTGGTGTACGTATACATTGTATTAGAGAAAATGAATTTGCCCATCACATGGGGATGGGCAAGCGAATGGTTGTATTGGTCCATTATGTTTATTCCATCGTTTTGGTATATCACCAGCAATCGTTGGAAAAAAATTAAGATTTAACCTTTCAATTCTTTCACTAAATCAATGTATTGTTGCATTGCATCTTCTTTAGAAGTACCCTGCAATTTAGCCCATGCTTCATGTTTAAACTTTGCAACAAAGTCGAACATATTGGCTGGCCCCTCTTCTTTGTTATCGCCTTCTGTGGCTTGTTTGTATAAAGAATACAATTTTAACAAAGTTTCATTATCAGGCTTTTCAGCTAATGTTTTACTGTTGGCAACTGACGCTAAAAATAATTCTTGTAAGCTCATATAATGGTTTTATTGTAATGATGCTAATAGTTGTGCCCCTTCCGCTTTTAATGCAATATCATTAAAAGAACGATTGGGCATTTTTACCAATCTTTCTAAAACTTCAATGGCTTTAGCTGGTTGCCTACTTTCTTTGTATGCTTTGGCTAAATCCAATTGATTGGTTACAAAATAAGGCTCCAATGATCTAGATTTTTCCATGAATAAAATGGCTTTATCTAAATCTCCGTTAGGCAATCCACCGTAAAATAATTTTACCGCAGCTTTTTTTATTCCAGAAAGTGTAACCATTTCATAATGCCATTTGCCCAATGTGTAATTGGCTCTTGCATGATTGGGGTTGATGCTTAAAGCTTTGTCTGCATATTCTTTAACATCTTTCACATAAGCCACAATCTTTTTATTCTCAATATCTAAATCGGTCATTTTACCAGAAACGGTTGCCATAGCATAATTGGCATCTGCATTATTAGGATCAGCCTTCAATGCTCTTTGGGCATATGCCATTGCAGACTCGAAATACAAACGCTTATTGTTTTCATTTTTTTCTCTCCCTCCTATGGCTATTTCTAATTCTGCTGCTTTAACCAAGTACTTAATATTATTGGGTTCAAGCACTAAGATTTGCTTGTATTTAGCCAATGCCTCTGGCTCTTTTAACTGGCGCTCTATATTCTCAGCTTCTTTGGCTAAAATGGCGATGTCTTGAGAAAAGGCAGCTCCAATCCAACCACAAAAAAACACCATCACCAATGCAAATCTAATTTTCCTAATCGGCTCTATTCACTTTTAAAGAAACCCCCAAACTGCCAACAAACTGTGGAATTGGTGGCTTTAATTTATAAATGGAAATATCTACATGATCAGCTAGAGAAAACTGTGCCAAAATTTCATTTGCAATATCTGAAGCAATGGTTTCTAATAATGGAGTTGCAATTTGCATGCGCTTTTTAACCAATTCATACACCATTGCATAATTGATGGTATCTGCAATATGCACTATGGGAAATTGATTAGGCGTAAATCCTACTACAATATTTACAGCAAACTCATTGCCTAAAACCTGCTCCTCCTTGTATAATCCATGGTAAGCAAAAAATCGTAAATCAGTTAAATGAATGCTTGCTTTGCTCATGATTTAGTGACCAATAGATGTTAAATAGCGCTCAGCATCTAAAGCTGCCATACAACCGCTACCAGCTGCAGTAACTGCTTGACGATAGTTTTTATCTTGAACATCACCTGCAGCAAAAACACCAGCCACATTGGTTTTGGTAGTGCCAGGCACCGTTAAGATATAGCCGGTTTCATCCATTTCAACATAGTCTTTAAAAATGGCACTATTGGGCTGATGACCAATCGCCACAAAGAATGCACTTACAGGAATCTCTTGCAAATCCCCCGTTTTATTATTCTTGATACGAACCGCTTCTACTTTTTTATCTCCTAAGATTTCATCGGTTTCCGAATTCCAATACACTTTAATATTGGGTGAATTTAACACACGGTCTTGCATTACTTTGCTCGCACGCATTTGATCTCTACGAACAATCATATGCACTTGGGTACAAAGCTTACTTAAATAAACTGCTTCCTCAGCTGCTGTATCTCCTGCACCAATAATGGCCACTTCTTTTCCTTTAAAGAAAAAGCCGTCACAAACTGCACAAGCACTTACTCCGTATCCATTTAACCTTTCTTCGCTTGGTAAGCCCAACCATTTAGCAGAAGCACCTGTACTGATGATGACTGCATCTGCATGAATTTCTTTTTCCTCATCAATCCAAACCTTATGTGGCGTGCTGCTGAAATCTACTTTTGTGGCTAATCCATAACGAATATCGGCCCCCATTCTGCTGGCTTGTTTTTCAAAATGCACCATCATTTCTGGTCCTTGAATCCCTTCTGGATATCCTGGATAATTTTCTACTTCTGTAGTGATGGTAAGCTGTCCTCCTGGTTGAATTCCTTGGTATAAAACAGGTTTCATATTAGCTCTAGCTGCATAAATTGCTGCGGTATAACCAGCAGGCCCAGACCCTATAATCAAAACCGATACTTTCTCTATTGTTCCTTGTTCCATAATGTTGAATTAATCTTTACAAATGTAAGTTTTGTATTGAGAACCATATCCACAAAAAGCACCCAAAGCGCCATTACTGATATTGCCTTTTACCACCCCAGGTGATGAGAATGGATTCCCAATAGACTGAAATGCGAATTCCCAGGTTCTCCAAAATGTATAGGAAGCTTTATCAATATTGGCCAACTTAACGGTTACTGTGTCTCCCAATTTAAAAAAACCATAATTCTCTCTTTCAAAAGGTTGATTCTTGTCTACCCCTTTATCAATGTCAATATTGTATGTTTTACCATCTATGATGGCATCATCAAAAGCACTATTAAAGCCAGGAAAAAAAGGCTGTCGATTCACTTTGGTAAAGTAACGAATATAATTTCCCAATCCGGGTGGATCGAAGATCCGAGCCATTAAAACCCTGAAACTATCGGTATTAGGCCTATTAGAGACTCTTTTAGTCCATAAGCTGTCAATGGTTTTAGTAATCAACGGGATGGTGGTAGTTGATTGATATTGTTGCCCCAAATGTTCAATGCTTAGTTGGTAGGTTTTACCTGTTTCTCCTAACATGGGATCATTGAGTGGCGTTGTATAAAAAACATATCGACCACCTTGAGGAAACCGCAATTCGTTTACTTGAAGGGTAACCGTTTTGGTACCGTTATTTATTTGCACTTTAGCATCTTTAATAAAGGAAGCAAATAATGATGCAGTATCAATAGTTGAAAAATAATTGAGTGATGTAGACAACACCACAATGGGTGCTTGTCCGTTTTCAATTTCAGCATCCACCACCATTTTGGCTTGGTTTTGAGGTGGCTCAATTTGAATGTCTTTTTCACAAGACACCAAAAACAACAACCCTAATATAATAGTTACACTACGCATTCAATTATAACAACGTTTTGAAAAAAAAGATTAAAAAAAACGCCCCGATTTTTTCGGAGCGCTTTTAATAAAATGGCCTCTCGAATATCCCTATTCGGAGGCTGAAATATTAACCCAAATATGCTTTAAGTGCATTGCTGTAACGCGCTTTCTGTAAACGCTTTATGGCACGCTCTTTAATTTGTCTGATTCTTTCTTTTGTAAGGTCGTACTTCATTCCTATTTGTTCAATAGTAACGCCATTTTCGCCATCCAACCCAAAATAAGCATTTACAATTTCTGCTTCTCTAGGGCTTAATGATTTTAATACCCTACGAATTTCTTCTCTTAATGAGTCTTTCATTACATCTTCGTCGGTATCATCAGAACCTTCCAATAAATCTCCCATTGCAACATCTTCTGCTTCATGCACAGGTGCATCAAGTGAAGTATGTCTGGTATTGCTCTGGAAAATATTGTTGATTTCTGTTTCGCTCATCTCTAATATTTCCGCTAACTCTTCAGTAGAAGGTTCACGCTCATGCTCTTGCTCAAATGCCATGTAAGCTTTATTGGCTTTATTGTATGTACCAATTTTATTTTGAGGCAAACGCACCAAACGACCTTGTTCTGCTAAAGCTTGTAAAATAGATTGACGAATCCACCATACAGCATACGAAATGAATTTGAATCCTTTCGTTTCATCAAAACGTTGTGCAGCTTTGATTAATCCTAAGTTTCCTTCGTTAATCAGGTCACTTAAAGACAAACCTTGGTGTTGGTATTGTTTTGCAACAGAAACGACAAAACGTAAATTGGCTTGAACCAATTTATCCAAAGCACGTTGATCACCCATTTTAATTTTCTGCGCCAAAGTAGTTTCCTCTTCGGGGTTGATCATTGGAATTTTGGAAATCTCTTGTAAATACTTCTCTACTGCTTGCGAATCTCTGTTGGTAATCTGGGTTGCGATCTTGAGTTGCCTCATGTTGTACTGTTGCTTTTTTAGATAACGAGAAATATACCCAATTTGTTATAAAACCATGTAAAAAGATATAATTCTCCAAAACTTACGGAAACTACAAAGATACGATTTTACAATGAAATTCAGCCTTTTAAGTGTAAAAAACTTGGCAATTCAATGAAAATCAAGCTTATTTGTGCAAATTGCTGATTATGATAGATTTTAGATCGGATACAGTGACCAAACCTACTGCCCCCATGTTAGCTGCCATGCATGCAGCCCCCGTGGGCGATGATGTTTTTGGTGAAGATCCTAGTATTAATGAGTTAGAACAGTATAGTGCCGAGTTATTTGGAATGGAGTCGGCCCTATTTTGTCCAAGTGGAACCATGACCAATCAAATAGCCATTCGCTGTCATACCCAACCGGGTGACGAAGTCATTTGTGATGCGCTCTCCCATGTTTACTTATACGAAGGTGGTGGAATTGCTTCTAATTCAGGAGCATCGGTTCAATTATTGCAGGGGAATTTTGGTAGGTTAACTGCCAGTCAGGTAGCGGCCGCCATCAACAATAAAGACGATGTACACAGACCATTGAGCCGTTTGGTTAGTTTAGAAAACACGGCCAATAGAGGTGGTGGAACTTGTTACGATTTCAATGATATTCAATTAATTAAAGAAGTTTGTTTAAATAATAATTTAAGCTTACACTTAGATGGCGCGCGCCTATTTAATGCAATAGTTGCCAAAAAAGAAAGCCCTGAACAATACGGAAAAGTATTTGACACCATATCCGTTTGTTTAAGCAAAGGTTTGGGAGCACCTGTTGGAAGTGTGCTATTAGGTACCAAAGATTTTATCAGAAAAGCAAGAAGAACTAGAAAGGTTTTTGGGGGTGGAATGAGGCAGGCTGGTTATTTAGCAGCAGGCGCATTATATGCACTCCGCCAGCAAGTGAACCGATTGGAACAGGACCATGCACATGCTGCCCTAATAGTAGAAGCCTTAAAGAAAAAAGACTTTGTGGGTATGATCCCACCGGTGGAAACCAATATTATTTTATTTGAAGTAAAAGGCAGGTTCACCGCTAAAGAATTGGTTGGAATTTTAGCAAGCAAAGGCATACTAACCATTGCGATGAGTCCTACTCAAGTAAGAATTGTAACCCACTTAGACATCACCGAAGAAATGGTAAAGCAAACCATTAGGGAGATTGAATCCCTTTAGGTAACTTTATGCGCCAAAAATTGAACTGCTGATATAAGATTTTATGCTACCTAGAATTAACCCTACAACAACACAAGCTTGGTTTTTATTAAAGAAACATTACGAAGACGAGATGAGCAGAAGGCATATGAGAGACCTTTTTGCAGCAGACCCTGAAAGATTTCAAAAATTTTCGCTTTGTCTAGACCAATTGGTTTTTGATTATTCAAAAAATATCATCAATCCAAGGACCATGCAACTCTTGTTGCAATTGGCGGAGGAATGCAAATTAAGCGATGCCATTCACGATCAATTTGCAGGAATAAAAATCAATGAAACAGAGAATCGCTCTGTATTACATACTGCACTTCGGAATTTTTCTGATACCCCTATTTTGGTAGATGGGAAAGACATCATGCCCAAAATAAAAAAAGTGCAGGCCCAAATGGCTAAATTTTGTAAAACCATTCATAGTGGAGAATGGAAAGGGTATACCGGTAAGCCCATCAAGTATATTGTCAATATTGGTATTGGAGGAAGTGATCTAGGACCTGTTATGGTAACCGAAGCGCTAAAGCCCTATTGGGTGGAAGGCATTCAAACCTATTTCGTGAGCAATGTGGATGGTACCCATATTGCCGAAACCTTGAAAAAAGTACATGCAGAAGAAACCCTATTTTTAGTGGCTTCTAAAACATTTACCACCCAAGAAACCATGACCAATGCGCATACAGCTCGGGAGTGGTTTTTAGCAGCGGCAGTTGATGAAACGCATATTGCCAAGCATTTTGCCGCTTTAAGTACCAATGAAAAAGCAGTTACTGCATTTGGTATTGACAAAGCCAATATGTTTGAATTTTGGGATTGGGTTGGTGGAAGATATTCTTTATGGAGTGCAATTGGATTGTCTATTGCATTAACCATTGGTTACGAAAATTTCGAAAACTTACTCAAAGGCGCTTATAAAGCAGATGAGCATTTTAGAAATGAAAAGCACAATAAAAATATTCCGGTGATCATGGGATTACTGGGCATTTGGTACACTAATTTCTTTGGGGCTCAAAGTGAAGCTATTCTACCTTACGATCAATACATGCATCGCTTTGCCGCTTATTTTCAACAAGGAAATATGGAGAGCAATGGTAAGAGCATCGATAGAAACGGGAATCCGGTTAACTATGCTACAGGGCCCATTATTTGGGGAGAGCCTGGCACGAATGGACAACATGCATTTTATCAATTGATACACCAAGGAACACCATTGATTCCTTGTGACTTCATAGCTCCTGCCCTCTCTCAAAACCCAATTGGTGACCACCATGTAAAACTGATGTCAAACTTTTTTGCACAAACTGAAGCATTAATGAATGGCAAGAGCGAGAATGAAGTGAAAGTAGAATTAATGAAAGCAGATAAAAAAGAAGATGAAATAAAAAAGCTAAGCCCTTTTAAAGTATTTACAGGAAATAAACCCACCAATTCCATTTTAGTAAAACAAATTGACCCAACTACATTGGGATTATTGATTGCCTTATACGAACACAAAATATTTGTGCAGGGAGTACTTTGGAACATTTTTAGTTACGATCAATGGGGTGTAGAATTAGGCAAAGAATTGGCCAATAAGATTCTACCTGAATTAACCAATGAAGAAACAGTAAAAGGTCATGATGCTTCTACCAATGGCTTAATCAATAGCTTTAAAGAATTTAGAAAAGCAGCACAAGCATAATATGGAGAATATTGTTATTAGGCCTATTGAACCAACAGATAATAAAGCCATTGCAACCATTATCAGAACTGCTTTAACTGAATTTGGAGCAAACAAGCCTGGCACGGTATTTTACGACGATACCACCGACCATTTATATGAATTGTTTACAGCAGAACCGCAAAGTGGCTATTTCATTGCATTACACGAGGGAGTGGTTGTAGGTGGTGCAGGCTACTATCCTACTGAAGGTTTACCCAATGGCACTTGCGAATTAGTAAAAATGTATTTGAATGCTTCCGTGCGAGGTCTGGGGCTAGGTAGAAAAATGATCGACTATGTTTTAGCTGAAGCAAAACAAAAAGGCTACAACCAAGTTTATTTAGAAACCATGCCCGAATTAAAGAAAGCTGTTAAAGTGTATGAACAATTTGGCTTTACTTATTTAGATGGCCCAATGGGAAATTCCGGTCACAATGGTTGTGATATTTGGATGATTAGGCCTTTATAAATTACCACAATTTGGTGGGGCACCAATCTCCATATCTATTACCCAATAAAAATCCAATCAAGATTTCATGGGTTCCCCTACTAATGGTATTAATACGAGAAGTTTGAATATCATAAGAGTATCCAATATTCAATGTATTACTCAAATTCATTCCTACCATTGCAGCAAATCCATCTTGGTATCGGTAAGAAGTACCCGCCCATAAAAAGTCTTGGTATTGCAATTTAGCATTGATATCAAAGCCCAATGGCAAAGGACTGATATAGCGAATGAGCATGGAAGGAAGTAAGTTAAAATCATCTGAAATAGTTAATCGATAGCCTGCACTTAAAAATAAGTGAGGTACTAATTTCCCTGAAGTTAACGAGACCGTATTATCTGAAAATGCCACATTCTGAGGGATGATTTGCTGAGCTGCCAACCCAACAAAATAGTCTTTAGAATACAACCATAGCCCCGCACTGATATCTGGTTTTAGGCGATTGATGACCCCACTGGAAGCCACTGCAGGATCCACGGTGGTATTTCCAAAATTCAATTTTGAAGCGTCTAAACTAAGATTGGTAAAGCCAACAGAAACACCCGCTGACAAGTTAGTAGTGGGCGATAATCCCAAATGATAAGAATAAGTTCCATATGCAGCAAAACGATTCAAAGGACCGGTTTTATCATTCAGCATGGTGAAACCCACCCCATGGTGCGGCTCCGCGGCAGTATAATCTCTCCAATAAGCTTCACCCCTAGGATTCATTCCCCTTGCCCTAAATCCTGTTGCAGTGGAACTTTGATAAGGATCTTTTTTTAATCGACCATGTGCGGTTATATAAGTAGTAACTGGAGCATCTTGCAATCCAACCCATTGTACTCGATGACTGGCTTTAACATCCCAATAATTTTCAATACCGGCAACAGCTGGATTGATGATATAGTTGTTCATGATATATTGGGTATAATAAGGACGTTGTTGCGCCTGGGCTACTACAACCATACCAATCAATATCATTATTAAATATCCCTTACTCCTCATTTTATTTAATTATAGTGACAGAACCAGTTATGATTTTTCTGCCATTCTTTGGATTAACAATGTAATAATACGTACCAATGGGCAATGATTTTCCATTACGCGTTCCATCCCAATCTACCGCATATTCAATACTGCTGTATACCACCATACCATAACGATCATATACATCAACCGTTGCACCAGGATAACTTTCTAAGTATTGAATTCTCCAACGGTCATTAATACCATCACCGTTGGGTGAGAATACATTGGGTATGATTGGCGCCAACAATAGCTTTACAAAAATGGTATCGGTAACCATACAACCTCCTATACCAGTGAGGTTGAGCCTATAGGTTATATCTCCTAAAGGAGTTGTTTTAGGTATTGAATCTATATCGCTGTTTAAATACAATGGAGGTGTCCATTGATAATTTAGATTGGTACCATAAACATATTGAGGCTTGAGCGCCTTGGTACCCCCTTCCAAAACAACAATATTCGGTCCTAATTCTAAAACAGGATAAGGATGTACAATCACTGTTTGACTAACCGTATCACTCACACAACCTTGTGAATTATAAAAATAATAGCTGATGGTATAACTACCAGAATCGGCAAATACCTTGTTTGGATTTTGCGAAGTAGATGTATTACCTCCACCTAAATTCCACTCCCATCTTACAGGCGCACTGGTAATTCCATTTCCTAAATCGGTAAATTGAATGGCATCGCCCTGACATACTTCCATTGGAGTTGCAGAAAAAGCAGCTCTAGGCCAAGGATAAATGGTGTTCAATACTTGGGTTAATGAATCTACACAACCGTCTTTGGTGGTAATTTTTAATTGCACATTGTTCGGACCAACTGCAGTGTATTTATGGGTGGGTTGTTTCAAGGTAGAAGAACTTGGATCATTGGGATCACCAAAGTTCCAAACATAACTGAATAGAGCTTCCGATCCATCTGCGATGGTACTCTGATTAACAAAAGTTCCTCGCCCATCAGGTAAACAAATTTCAGGCAAACTAAATGCAGGCTTAGGCAAATGATTAATGCGAATGATTTGTTGATTGGCCGTGCTAATACAACCACTATCTGTTACTACTTGTAAAGAACTAGTATAATTTTGCGCCGTATCAAATACATGTGTAAAAGCAGTTGCATTGGTTCTATTCTCTGTTTTACCATCCCCAAAATTCCAATTCCATTGAACAATATTGCTGAAGTTGGCTACTGAACTATCCGTAAAAACGATATTGTTTTTTTCGCAAGCGGGATCAGCAATGCCCCATTTTGCTACTGGCGAAGGCCATACGGTAATGGGCTGAAAGGCAGAGTCTTTACAGCCTGCGCTATTTTGAACAAAATATTTAATCGTATCATTACCTACCCCCGTTGTAATAGGATTTAATAAACCAGCGGCACTGATTCCCTTACCTGAGTAAGCGGCAGTTGCACTAATAGCAGAAACAAATGACCCCTGTGTAATTAAGCGAGGTGTTGCATCATAACAAATATCGCGGATATCAGTAAAAGATACCGCAGGTGCGTAAGTGACAGTTACAATTTTAGTAAGTGTTTTAGAACAGGATTCTGATTGACCTGAATAAGCTTTAATCATTACAGAATAATCTTTTGTTGCAGGGGTCAATGCTGTTGTAGGGATACCATATCGAATACTGTATTGTTTATTGACCGTTGGAGCTTGGTCGGTAACAGTCGTAGTAGGTGCACCTAATAAATCCCAAACCACTTCTAATTTTGTAACATCTCCAAAATCAACAGTGGATTGATTGATGATTTTTAAAGAGTCATTGGTACAAATAGGTATGCCATTTAATAAATTGGCTACTTCAAATTTTGGAACAGGGGTGCTTCCATTAACCGTAAACGATTTATTATCAGTTGAAATACAACCATTACTTGAAGTAACTTGTAAGGAAACCGTATAGTTTCCAAAAGTTTTATAACTAGCTGCTGTTGATTTTGAATTAGTATTAGCAGTTAATGGTACAGGGCGTTTTGTAGGATCAACCGTAGAAACCCCATCATCAAATTTCCATACATAACTAAAGCCCGCTTCTGTTCCATCAGCAATGCTAGAAGTATCTGTAAACGTTGCAGTGGCATCATTCAAACAAACTTCTGGTAAAATAAAACCAACCACTGGTAATGGATTTGCTTTAAACCCACCTGCAATTCTAAACGTATCACTCGTGCAGCCGGTATTAGATACTGCGTTTAAATAAACATCTTTGGTTCCCCAAGTAGTATAGGTATTGGTTTGAGCAGCATTCGTATTGGCAGTAACCGTGCCTGCCCCATTATCTAAATTCCATTTCCATTGAGCAATGGTATTATTTGCAGTACCAGCTACAATGGCAGAAGCATCAGTAAAACTTATGGCACTATTCACACAAGTAATAGCAGGAACAGTAAAAGAAGCTATTGGTTTATTCGACAAGTTGATGGGTACTGTTTTGGAAGCCACACAACCAAAATCGGTAATAGCAGTGAGCTTTGCATTGTAATTGCCAGCTGTTGTATATGTTTTAGCAGGGCTTTGCGTTGACGATAAAGCCCCATCCCCAAATTCCCAATTCCATGCAACAATAGCCCTACCCGATCCAGTAGACAAATCGGTAAATTGAACAGGTGCAGTTACACAACCCGTGTCGATGGTACTTACCGAAAAATCAGCAATGGGTGCATCATTCACGATGATATTATCAGTTATCTCCTGATCATTGGTATTACTGCAACCATCTGATTGGGGAACTTCCGATGTTGCAGTAAACTTAATTGGATAGGTACCTGCTGCCCCAAATGTATAAGACTGGGGGATTTTATAAACATAAAAGGTCTTGCCGTTAGAAATATAGGTAGAATCAAAACTGGTTGGATTAAATGTGCTAATTGGTGGCCCAGTTAAATTTGATGCGCCTAAAAAGTCTAAAATAATTTTAGAAGGCTGGTAACTTAGTGCCAATTTTAGATTAAAATTAGTGTTAACACATGTTGCAGAATAATTAACTGTTGCAACGTTCGGGAATTGGTTTTGAATGGAAACTGGAGGATTTAAATCAACAATATTGGTTCCAGCATTGTATCCATATGATTCTGCATTTCCGAATCCATAAGCTATTGCATTAAACCCTGAATCTGAACTTAATGCATGCGAACCATTGCTAACCTGCAATGTTGCATATGAATAATTGGGGTCTTCTGGATGAGGTATAAAAGAACCTGCTGCCGGAGCAGCGCCATCTATTTTAAAACTTTGAACACCATTATTCTTTATAATTACATTAATATAGCTTCGTAATATTTGAAACTGAGAAGCAGAATACAAAGTAATTTTATTTATAGTTTGCTCAACAGGACTTAAATAAATCATTTCAGGATCACCTCCAGGGTTGTTATTTATTGAAAAGTTAGGATTCCCATCTTGACCTTGAGTTGTCATATATTGAGCCACCAAAATAGGCTGATCCGCCTCCACTAAATTCGGCTTAGGAGAAGTTACACCCCCTGAATTTTTAAACTCATAATAAAAACCATTTTGTAAACTAGATTTTGGCAGAGCAACGCCATTTAGTTTTACAATGGTATTTGGATCTTTAACGCAAACCCTGTAATAGTTATTTGGCTGACTTCCTGTTGGAGCAGTAAGATATTTTTGTCCCCAAGCTTTGGAGGGGAATGCTTGTGCAAACAAATTATCAGCACTCCCATTACCATTACCACCTATACTAATTTTACCGGACCCTGAAAATACAGCAATGGGTTTGCATGGCGCACCAGATGCAGAGATGGATCTAATTTTTGAACCAGTTAAATCGCTTCCTGTGGCACCAGATAATGTACCTAAAACATGATAAATTTCGCCTTTCTTTAAAGATATTGGGGCAGATGGCACACCAACTGCTAAACCATTTAAGTTTGTGGCACTGGGTGTGATTTCAATTTGAGTGTCATCCTCCGTTGCAACAACAAAAAAGAATGAATTGGAAGCCCCTTCATTTGAACGCTGAGTATAATTTACAGAATAATATTCTTTGCCTAATGTATTAGTTGGAAAAAGTAAAGAAGCACCAGACACAGATTGATTAAAAATATGAGCATATGCAACAATAGGTTTGTCACTCGTGATATGTATCCCTTTGTTTGACAAACCAGCAGAGGTTAATCTTGCATCTTGACCTCCTGCTTTCGGGAGTGGTGCACTTACAGTGATTTGATTAGCTACAACTGTATATGTAACCGCATATCCGATATTAGGAATTTCAACTGTAACATTCGCATTTTGATCAGAAGTAAAATACAGAATCAATTCTTGTTGATTCACAGGTACACCTGTAACATATCTGACATGGTAACCATACCCGAGCCAGAAGTCCTTCCCTTTATTAGAAAAATCCTGTGCAATCAATAAAGATATTGGAACAAAAAACAACAATAGCAGCAAACTATATTTCTTCATCAGTTCGGGGGTCTTTCTCAAATCATCAATTGGTTAACAATAATACTTCATTAAGTGCAAAATCACACTAAAGACACCTTAAAATCGGCTATTGCTGTCTATCAATAGACCAGCGGAAGCTGGACCATTGCAAAACAACAAATCCAATATGCTCATATTAGCTTGAAACCCAATACGATCTTCAAATACTTGTCCATATTTTATTTGATCATCAACGGATATTGCTTTGTTGGGCAAGAACTGGTTTCTACCATCCATGGTATCTGGTCCTGGGTCTTTTTGGTAATGATTGGTGAAATTCATGGTTAATTTCGCTTTCATCATTTTCAACACCCATTGAATAAGATTGCGGTCTAAATCCATCAAATATTCTTCTTGGCTACCTAAAATGGAAAAAAGGCCATCTCGGTAGAATTCATAAAAAGGGGCACGCATATAACAGGCGTCCAAAGCTCGGGTATGTTGTAAAATCCAATTTTCCTTGTAAGCAATTTTTATGTCTTTGAAAAGGGATCGTTGGTCTCGGCCATTTTGCAGGGGAACCGAAAGTGGAATCAATCCATTGGCCCCAGGGATGATGGTACGGTTGCGAAAACTCCCTTTTTGATAGTACTCATATTCTTCAAATTCAATATATTTAAAACTAAACAACATTTTATAGTAGTTAACCGTTCCAAAATATTGATAATCAATTAATAATTTCATTTTATTTTATCTTGTTGAACCTTTTAATTAAAAGGGGTGATTCATTCAAAATATGGTTAAATATGATGAATATTTTTTTATAAATAAAGCTGATAAATAAATTAATATCAATTACTTATTTAACTATTTATCTACTAAATTTTTGAGTAAATAATTTTAAACCCATTTTTACCTATATTACTAAATACATTAGCATACAAGATACGAAAAATAATCCCTCCATAGAGCGATTATTTCAACTACTTTTGATAAAACATATTACTGTGAGAACCCTCCTATTCTTGGCCTTTATTTCAACAATTATTACTTCCTGCCAAGCGCCTAAAGATTTAGAATACCGTTCAGCAAAAAATTTTCAACTCAACCAGTTGGGTTTTTCTAAATCTAAAATGTCATTGGATTTGGTCTTTTACAATCCCAATAAATTTGGCCTCGACCTTAAAAAAGTAGACAGTGATGTTTATATAGATAATGTTTACTTGGGCAAGTTTCAATTGGACACGCTGATGCATATCTCCAAATCGAGCGAGTTTGTTTTGCCTTCTTCGGTTGAAGTAGATATGCAAAACCTAATGAAAAACGCGGTTCAATTAATGTTTAAGAAAGAAATGTTGATCAGAGCAACGGGTAGTGTAAAAGTGGGCAAGGCAGGAATCTACAAGACCCTACCCTTTAATTATGAGGGAAGACAGGAAATTAATTTATTTAAATAACCCCTATTGCACAGGTGGAATATGACATGGTTTGGGCGGTTTTGGCCCCCCACCGTCTTCTGCCCTTTTGCAAATGGGAGGTAGTTTAGCATAAGCTTCAGGTTCTGCTTTATCGTCATCTGCATCAAAACCAGCATTGTTTAAAGCGGCTTTAATGGCGGATGCATCTGCCCGATCTGGCCAAAATTGTACTTTAATCTCCCCTTGTAACAGATTGATTTCCCATTGAATAAGCCCTGATTCCATGGTAGACTTATTTGCTTGAACCAAGTATTTTTCCAATTTATCTTTACATTCCCAGCACTTTAAATTGGCCGATTTAATGGTCACCCATTGTTGCTTTGGTTGCTGTGCATATCCTTGAAAAGATAAAAACAAGGCACAAACAAAAAATACTTTTTTCATCTTACAGTCATTAGATTATTACCTGAAATAATACTTCGTACGAATAGATACCTATTTCCCCCAATTAGACGGATCCTTGCTCCAATTAAGCAGGGTCTCTTTGGTATCAGCCGTTACCAATCCTTTTTCAATAGCCAACTCTATCATGGTTGGATAGTTGGTTAAACTGCTTGTTTTTACTCCCGCATTCGCACATGCGGTTGTAGCAGCTTCAAATCCATAATTGAAAATGGAAATCATTCCCACTATTTCGGCTCCTGCTGCTTTCAAAACATCCACGACTTGTAGGCTACTCTTCCCTGTAGAAATAAGATCCTCTATCACCAATACCCGCTGCCCTGGTTCAAGCGAACCTTCAATCTGGTTACCCAATCCATGTTCTTTGGGTTTAGGTCTTACATAAATAAATGGAAGCTTTAATTGATCGGCAGCCATAGCTCCCCAAGGAATACCTGCAGTTGCTACTCCTGCCAATACAGTTGCTTCAGGGTATTGCTCAAATATGACACTACACAATTCACTCTTGATAAAATCTCTTACATAAGGAAATGACAATACTTTTCTATTGTCGCAATAGATGGGGCTTTTCCATCCACTGGCCCAAGTAAACGGTTGATCAGGACTCAATTTAATAGCCTGTACTTGCAATAATTTTTCGGCAACTGCTTTTTCATTTGTCATAGCACAAAAGTAAATCCTATTTTCCATTGGATTATTATGGAGATTTGCACATCAATTATTTTATGCAGTTAAAAATTATACAGGCAGGGGGTGGATTAGTACTGAACGAACAGCATGAATTGCTATTTATTTACAGAAGAGGTTCTTGGGATTTGCCCAAGGGGAAGGTAGATCCCGGCGAAAGCATTGAAGCATGCGCTTTACGAGAAGTAGAAGAAGAAACGGGCGTGGGGAATTTAACCCTGATTGATTTTTTAGGTATTACCAACCATCAATATTTTGACTCCTATTTACAAGAAGAAGTCATCAAAGAAAGTCACTGGTATACCATGTCTGTAAAAGGAGTACCTGCATTGATTCCGCAAACAGAGGAAGACATTACCGATATAAAATGGGTTCCACTATCAGAAGTAAATGCATTGATTGCCAATTCCTTTGCAAGTATCAAAGAGATTATCGGTCTTTTCTTTTTAAAACAGCCACAGTAAGTCTGCTGATACATACCAAGTGGTCTCGTTCATCATGTATTTTGATTTCCCATACCTGAGAACTCGATCCAATATGAATGGGCTTTGCTGTTCCTGTTACTATTCCAGATCGTACACTTCTTAAATGATTGGCATTAATTTCTTGGCCCACACAAATGTATTCGGTATGGTCTACTACCATCGCAGCACCTACACTACCCAATGTTTCTGCTAATGCAACGGATGCACCTCCATGTAATAATCCATAGGGTTGTTTGGTGCGATGGTCTACAGGCATGATCCCTTTAATAAAATCAGGTCCAATTTCAGTAAATTCCATACCTAAATGCTCGCCTAAATTTCCCTTACCCATACCCGCAAAATGAGCTGCAGTAAGACCTTTATTGAACCAAATCATAGTTTACTTTTTTAGCGTATTAATTACCGCTTGAGGAAGGAAAGGGGAAGCATCTCCCCCGTTTTTGATAATATCTCTTACAATGGTAGATGCAACAGAAGTGTATTTGGGTTCCCCAGTTAGAAAAATGGTCTCAATTTGATTATCAAGCGTTCTATTGGCATCTGCAATGGTTTTCTCGTATTCAAAATCACTTACGTATCGAATACCTCTTAAGATAAAATGCGCCCCAATTTTTTTACAAAATTGAACAGTCAGTCCATCATAAGCAACGCTCTCAACCCTTGGTTCATCTTTGTAAATATCTCTGAACCACTCCATCCGCTGGTCTGCACTAAACATGGGATTTTTAGAAGAATTGATACCTACGCCTACCACTATTTTATCAAATAATGGGAGCGCTCTATTAATAATATCAGTGTGTCCTAAAGTAACAGGATCAAATGTTCCTGGGAAAAGACAAATTCTTTGCATGATAACTATTTGGTTAATTTTCGTCGGACCTACCAGCAAGTAAATATAAGGCAGCCATTCTAACTGCCACACCGTTTTCTACTTGATTTAAAATAATCGAGTGTGGTCCATCTGCTACATCACTGTCTAGTTCTACCCCACGGTTGATGGGTCCTGGGTGCATGATCACAATTTCCTTGTTCAACTTATCCAGCATTTTTTGTTTAATGCCGTATGCCAAATTGTATTCTCGCAATGAGGAAAATAAGGGCTGGTTCTGTCGTTCCAATTGGATGCGTAATACATTGGCCACATCGCACCACTGCAATGCTTCTTGAACATTATAAGTAACCCTCACCCCCAATGCCTCTTCTAAGTATTTGGGTATAAGTGTTGGTGGACCTACCACTGTAATTTCAGCACCCATTTTTTTCAATAGATACATATTGCTGAGTGCAACCCTGCTGTGCATGATATCTCCTATGATAGCCACTTTTAATCCCTCAATCCTACCCGTTTTTTCTTGCATAGAGAATGCATCTAATAAAGCCTGTGTAGGATGTTCGTTAATGCCATCACCCGCATTCACAATGGCTGCAGGTATATGTTTGGCCAAGAAATGCGGTGCACCGGAAGCACTATGTCGCATCACGACCAAGTCTACTTTCATGCTCAAAATATTGTTGACCGTATCCAACAATGTTTCGCCTTTTGCTGCTGAAGAACTACTCGCAGTAAAATTAAGCACATCCGCAGAAAGTCTTCGTTCAGCTAACTCAAAAGACATTCTGGTTCGAGTTGAATTTTCATAAAACAAATTCACAATCGTAACGTCTCTTAAGGAAGGAACTTTTTTTACTGGTCTTTGTAAAACTTCTTTAAACTGCCCTGCAGTAGATAGAATTAATTGAATATCCTCTTTTGTGAGGTCCTTGATACCAAGTAAATGTTTGGTAGATAGTTTCATTAAAAAGCAAAATTAATCATTTAGACTAAAACAACTTCGTCTTTTTCATCCTTTTCTTTCCAGTTCACTTTTACCTTATCGGTAAATATGGTATCAATGGCTTTTCCCGCATAATCTGGTTGAATAGGCAACTCTCTGCTGAACCTTCTATCAATCAACACACATAAGGAAACTTTAGATGGTCTTCCAAAATCTAGCAATGCATCCAGCGCGGCTCTGATGGTTCTACCAGTGTACAAAACATCATCTACTAAAATCACCGACTTGCCTTCAATACTAAATGGAATATCTGTTTCATTGGCAATATGCAAGGTTTTTCTAACATCATCCCTATAAAAAGTGATATCCAACTTTCCATAATGAAAAGGATGACTAGGAATAATCCCTTTTAATGCAGCAACAATACGGTCACTCATAAAGATACCTCTTGGCTGTAATCCAATAATTACCGTATTGGCCATGTCTTTATTGTTCTCTAACATTTGGTGTGCGAGTCTTTGAATACTCAACTCCATCTGTTCTTCTGATAATATTGTTTTCAAATGCCCAATTTTTAATAAAATTAAATGCTTTCTTCCATACCAAAAGGGAATAATTCAAGCTGTTCTGCTTTACTTTGTATTACATGCTTCAGCTACGCGAAATAAACCTTGTTCAGTTTAGGAATTACGCCAATCACCACCAAGTTTTCAATCAACCAATAGTGGCTATTTGCGGATTAAATGGCACGGGCAAAACCAATTTATTAGATGCCATTTATTATTTAGGATTTTCGAGAAGTTATTTTGCTAGAACCGATGCACAAAATGTTCAACATGGCAAACAAGGCATGCGTCTTTCTGGAAATTTTATTAAAAATGAAAAAGCAGAAGAAGTCGTATTTATTTTAAGAGAGAATAACAAAAAGGAATTATTAGTAAATGCCGAATCTTATAAAAAGATTTCAGATCATATAGGCAGGTTCCCCTGTGTCATGATAGCTCCCGATGATGTAGAGTTGATTTCTGGGCCGGGTGAAGAAAGAAGGAAACTCATGGATAGCATTCTTTCCCAAACAAACAGAGACTACCTTACTCAATTAATTTCCTACAATAAAATTTTACAACAACGCAATAGTTTGCTAAAGCAAATGGCAGAGCAGCCAACAATGACCAATGATTTATTGGATGTTTATAATGAACAGCTCATTAGCAGTGGCAATTATATTCACCAACAACGCAAACAATTTCTCAGCATTTTTTTACCCATGGTGGGTGAAAATTACACAAGAATTGCAGGAAAAACCGAAGACTTACAATTGGCTTATGAGAGTCAGTTATTGAGTACCCCTTTTAAAGACATATTAGCAGAAAACTTGTCGAAGGATAAAGTTTTACAGCGAACATCAAGAGGTGTGCATAGAGACGATATGGGTATCTACTTAAACGATTGCCCATTTAAATCAGAAGCTTCTCAAGGGCAAAGAAAGAGTTTACTATTTGCTATAAAATTGGCCGAATGGGAATATTTAAAAATGAGTATTGGAGTACCTCCTATTTTATTGTTAGACGATGTGTTTGAAAAATTAGATGAAAATAGAATGGCCCATTTACTTGAACAAGTTTGTAGTAATCATTTTGGACAAGTATTTATCACTGATACCCATGCGGATAGAATCAAAGAAAAATTAGACCAGACTGGCAGCCCATATCAATTAATCCTTTTATAATTTTACGCTTAACTTTAGTTTATGGCAGAGATGAAAATTGGCGACGCGCTCAAAAACTTGAAGGGAATGAACCATTTAAAAAAGGGCATTCGCGCAGCGCAAATTGAAGATATATGGGAGCAATTGATGGGTAAAACCGTAGCCAAATACACCGACAAAATTCAAATCATTCAGAAGAAATTATTCATTCATACCAATATAGGTCCGCTTAAAAACGAACTCTCTTTTCAAAAGCCTCAAATTATTTTACGAATCAATGAAGCTTTTGGAGAAGAACTCATTAATGAAGTAGTGATACAGTAATACTGGCAGTAATTAATAAAAATGCTGGTATTGATTAATAAATAGGTTCAGAGAATTCATCTCCAGCTTCTAAACTGTCTCGCATTAAATCATGGATGGTAATAATCCCCTTGAATTCAAAGCCATCAAAAACCACTAAATAACGTGTTTTATGCTGGTTCATTAATTTCATACATTCTTCTGAAGTAGTATCTAAAGAAATGGTTGGTAATCCTGTAGTCATGATTTCTTGCACAGTAGTATCTGTAGAATTTTTACTTAATAAAACTACTTTTTGTGCATAATCACGTTCCGTCATTATCCCTTTAAAATCTTCCCCGTCTTTAACAATCACATAACTCAAGTTCTCTGCTTTCATCAATGATAAAGCCTCTATTACTTTCATATTTGAAGCAACTCCGTTAAAGTATGGACCCTTTTTATCTAATATATTTTTTACCTTATTCATGATTGTGTTGTTAGTACACTAAGTTCGGTCAATCATACGAAACAAAAAAATGGAATTAATAAAGCGGATTGAAGCTTTCTACGTCTAAATAACTTAATTTTTTCTGTATGGTAGCTTCCTCCATAAACATAAATGTTGGATTTACTCTAGCAGCTGTTTTCAGCACCGTTGCATCACAATTGAGGACAATATTATTAGGGAAAGCCGCTTTTATTTGTGCTCCTTCTGCCGATACAAACATAACTCGATATCCTTTTTCACCAAATTGATAGTCCTTTAATAATGCAGCTACTTTATCCTTCCATACAGGAAGTTCACTGGCGTCTTTTGCCAATATCAACACATATTTTCCCTTGGTTGCCAAAACTTCTTTTGTGGTATCTACCCCATCCAATGTTTTCAATGAAAAGTCTACAATAGCAGGCTTTAGACCATTCCCTTTTTTAACCAACTTGTCTTTACGACTGATGAACAGATAGCTATCATCAAAATTCTCAGGAAAATGATCCTGGTCAAATTCAATGGTTTTACCATCTTTTTGGTATTCAAAAACAATCTGCATGCTGTCTAATGTTGCACCAGCAGGCATTTCCATTTTCTGCAAAATATTATTCCCTACTTTATAGGGTAAACAATCTATCCAGGGCAAATGCTTCAAAACATATAGTTGCGCACCTGTTGCAATTGCCATAGTTAATATTATCAATGTAAATGCCCATGCATTGGATAAGGCAGATTTAATGTATTGTTGAAAACCAACCAGCAATAGAATTAATACCAATAAAAAAAGGTCTTTGTAAAAAGATTGTGCAGCAGTTAATGGAAGGCAATCACCAAAGCAACCACAGGTTTTAATTTTGCCTGAATAGTGTGCATAGCCAGTTAAAAAAGTGAAGAATACAATCAGCAATAACAATAACCAACTAAAAAGCTTAATGCGCCAACCAATAATAATCGCAACCCCAGCCAAGACTTCAAAACTATTCATGGCTATAGAAAAGAACAAAGCATAATCGTTTAAGAAATGCATGTTCCATACTTCAAAAAATTCCTGCATTTTATAACTCAATCCTATTGGGTCATTCACTTTAATCAAACCAGAAAAAATGAATAATAACCCCACTATCCAACGAACCAACAGCAACATTTTTTTCATAGCTAGTGTTTTCCCTCTTGAATTAAAATCAACGCAAAAGCAGCGTAATTAATGATGTCTACATAATTGGCATCAATGCCTTCACTAATTAAAGTCTTCCCATCATTTTGTAAAATTTGTTTAATGCGAAGCAGTTTCACCAAGATTAAATCGGCAAAACTTTCCTGGCTCATTTCTCTCCAGGCTTCCCCATAATCATGGTTTTTAGACTGCATCGTATCATGTGCAAACTGAACTTGCTGTTGGTACAAAGCTTCCGTTTGGTCAACTGCTAATTCTTCCACAGTAGAATTACCCAATTCTAATTGTATTAAACCAATGATGGCATAATTCAAAATTCCAATGAATTCAGAACGAATATCATCACCCACTTTTTGGGTTTTGAGTTCTTGAATCGTTCTGATGCGCAAAGCTTTGATAAAGATTTGATCTACTACAGAAATAGTTCTTAATACCCGCCATGCAGTACCATAGTCCTTGGTTTTCTTAATAAATATCTCTTTGCAAGCTGCTACTGCTTCGTTGTATTGTGTATTGGTATCCAACATTTTCAGAATATCTTTGAATTGATTGCAATTTAATTGAATCGAAGCTATGTTTACACTAAACTGCAAAGGAACTTTAATTAGTTTGGAACAACCCGTTGTAATGGGGATTATTAATGCTACTCCTGATTCCTTTTATGGGGGGAGCAGGGCCGCAAACGCAGCAGCAGCTTTAGAGAAAGCCAATACCATGATTCAAGATGGTGCTTTTATTTTAGATATTGGAGGCCAAAGTACCCGACCGGGCAGTATTCAAATTGGTGGCGATGAAGAAATGGATCGAGTGGTGCCCGTAATTGAATCAGTAAAAAAAGCATTTCCCTTAACCTTGGTATCAGTGGATACCTATCATCCATCCGTTGCAATAGCTGCGGTTCATGCGGGAGCAGATATTGTGAATGATATTAGTGGTGGAAGATTCTTCGAAGAGATGTTGTCTACAGTGGCGTCATTAAATGTGCCTTATATCTGCATGCACAGTAGAGGAACTATTGAAACGATGCACGAAAAGTCTTCGAGTAATAATATTATTACCGAATTGTTAGACTATTTTATTGAGCGCATCAATGCTTGTAATAAAGCAGGAATTAAAGACATCATTATTGATCCTGGATTTGGATTTGGTAAAACCATTGAAGACAATTTTACCTTATTAAAAGAAATGGAAGCATTGCAAATACTTCGGAAGCCATTGCTATTAGGGGTTTCTAGAAAATCATCCATTTACCAAACCTTGAAAATTACGCCGGAAGAATCTTTAAACGGAACCACAGTTTTAAATACCTTAGGGCTGATGAATAAAGCAATGATATTGAGGGTACACGATGTAAAAGAAGCTGCTCAAGCTATTCAGCTTTACCAGCATTTAAAATAAAACTCTACCGGATTTTTATAGGCTGAGCCTTTATTTTTTCTTTACAGGATTTTACCGAAATAAAAATGCCCCGAAATTTCGAGGCATTTTTATTGGTGCTAAACAATATTATTGTTGTGGCATTTGTTGCGGTTGACCAGGCATAGCTGGTGGCGGTGGCGGTGCAATTTTCACATCCAATACTTCAATATCAAACACCAATGAAGCATAAGGAGGAATTACCGGAGCACTTCCGTTTGGACCATAGCCCAACATAGCAGGAATAAATATTTTACCTCTTCCACCTTTGTTAAACATTTTTAATCCATCTTCTAAGCCCTTGATAACACCACCTTGTCCTATAACAAATTCAAGTGGTTGTTTATTAGGTGAATCTGAATCCATGTTGCCATCAAACTTTTTACCATCTAAAAAAGTTCCTCTGTACATCACAGACACTTGCTTTCCAGAATCTGCTTTTACAGCAGCATCCCCTGCTTCAGTAACTTGAACAAAAACACCAGAAGCGATTTCTTGTGCTTTAATATTCTTTTTAGCTAAATGATCTTTTAGTTCTTTGGTTTCTCTTTGCTTTTCATTTTCCATCTCCGCTTTGTAGTCGGCCATCATCAACTCTTGCGTAGCAAAGGTTTTAATCACTTCTACTTTACCGTTAATTTGGTCTTTCTCTTTAAAGATATTGTTGTACTCTAACATACCAAACTTCTTCAAAGAATCTACACTCATTACAAACTCTACTTTATCACCAGGAGCACATTGATTAATAATTTCAATGAAACTATGTTTAGCTTTTTGTGCAGAGTCTACCATAAAGTAAACAGGAATTCTTCCAAAAGAGCTACTCAACAAACTATCTTTTGCTGGTAATTTATACTCTACGTGCATTTTTACAAATTGACCTTGCTTAAGCAAGTCTTTGCTGCTACCCTTGCTAATTTTGTATGCAAGACCAGTTGGTGTTTTTTCATATTGATTACAACTTGCAAGCAATACAACCGCTGACATGAGCGGGGCGATGATTCTCCTCATTTTATTGTAGTTGGTTTTTATACTCTTGAATAACTTGTTTAAAATGTTCTACGGTTTTTTCAACTGAATCGCTGCTTCTTCCACCCGAAGCATTGGCATGGCCACCTCCTTCAAAATGGTTGCGAGCAAATTGATTTACATCGAAACCGCCTTTACTTCTAAAACTCCATTTACGCTCTTCGGTTCTATCAATCACTATGGCACCAAAACGAATACCCTTGATGGTTAATAAATAATTGACTAGCCCTTCCGTATCTCCCGTTTTAATATGGTATTTCTGTAAATCGGCTTGGTGAATATACATGATGGCGGTATTGTATTCGTACAAAACTTCCATTCTGTTTAACAATGCAAAGCCAATGAATCTTAATCTGCTCTCTAAGAAATTATCATATATATGATTGTGCACTTGAGAATGATCAAAACCGGTTTCTTTTAATTCCGCTACCATTCTGTGCACACTGGCTTTGGTTGACGGGAATCGGAAAGACCCGGTATCGGTCATGGTTCCTGTGTATAAACAGGTAGCAATATCTTGTGTAAGTTCTTCTCTACCTCCCGCTTCTACAATAAAATCATACACCATTTCACAGGTAGAACTCTTTCCTGTATCACTAATGCCATAATCAAAATTGGCCTCATCCGGTTGTTCATGATGATCAATCAATACTTTTATGGCTTTAGCAGAAGCTAAAAATGGGGCTAAATGTTTGGTTCTATGAAAGATATTAAAGTCTAAACAGAATAATATATCTGCCTTGTCTAAAATGCTTAAACACTTTTCTCGATACCCTTCAAAATTGATGACGCTTTCTATTCCTGGTAACCATTCTAAAAAATCAGCCCAATTAGTGGGTGAAATAACCGTAACCTGATGACCACGATTGTGAAGAAAATGGTACAATCCCAAAGTTGACCCCATTGCATCCCCATCGGGCTTTTGGTGCATGGTAATCACAATTTGCTTTGGCTGAGATAATAACGGAAAGAATTGGCTAATCAGTTGCATATAATCGGGCAAAAATGCAGCATCTTGATTAGTCCGTCAAAAGATTTTGAGAAAATTATTGAAAATTTAGCGAATGAATACCACTCAAGCCCTTGCTATTCCTTACTTTTGCGCCGAAATTAAACAAATATGAGCAATCTAACATTTACCATGATTAAGCCTGATGCTACCAAAAAAGGGTACACAGGTGCTATTTTAGACCAAATGATTAAGGCTGGATTTTCTATTAAAGCAATGAAATGGACCCGCTTAACTCCTGAGCAAGCTGGTCTTTTCTATGATATCCACAGAGAGCGCCCTTTTTACCAAGAATTGGTCGATTTCATGAGCAGTGGTCCAATTGTAGCAGCTGTTTTAGAAAAAGATAATGCGGTAGCCGACTTTAGAACTTTGATTGGAGCTACCAACCCAGCTCAAGCTGCTGAAGGAACTATTCGCAAATTATTTGCTGCATCTGTAGGTGAAAACGCTGTTCACGGAAGTGATAGTGATGAAAATGCCGCTATTGAAGCGAACTTCTTCTTCTCTAAATTAGAAAGATTCTAAATTGGATTGCTTTTGAACAAAGCATTTGATTGAACGATTATATTCCTTGAACCCGGCCCATTAGGTCGGGTTTTTTATTTTCCTATTGCCAAGCGCTTTTGATTCATTTGATTTGCTTTGTTTAAAACTTGATAGTATCTTAAACATCTCAATCAAGCTTTAAATTAAACCATATGAATATGCCTACATCCATTGGAAAATTTTTCCTCTGTATTTTATTAGGCCTTAGTGCACAAAACAGTTTTGCACAAGGCAGTATGTTACTCAGACAACCATCAGCTAGTAAAGACCATATTGTTTTTGTTCATGCAGATGATTTATGGGTGGTTGAACATAAAGGTGGAGACGCTAGAAGATTAACCAGTGCTATAGGTGCGGAAACTTCTCCTAAAATCAGCCCCAATGGAAAATGGGTGGCATTTAGTGGTCAATATGATGGCAATACCGATGTGTATATTGTCCCAATTGATGGAGGTGATCCTAAAAGATTAACCTGGCACCCTGGCGCAGATATTACACAAGGATGGTTGCCTGATGGCAATTCAGTGTTCTTTACTTCTGGTAGAGAAGGGTACCCAACGGTGAATACTAAATTTTTTAAAGTATCCGTTACTGGAGGAACACCAGAAGCATTACCCCTCCCATTTGGATTTGTAGGCAGTATCTCTCCTGATGGAAATACCATGGCCTATCAACCTTATAGCTTTTGGGATCCGGAGTGGCGCAATTATCGCGGCGGCCAAGCTCAACCTATTTGGCTATTTAATTTAAAAACATTCGAAACAACCAAAACCGTACAAGGCAATAAAGAAAGACATACAGCTCCTACTTGGAACAATGGCATTTTGTACTTTTTATCGGAGCAAGATTTCATAAACAATATTTGGTCTTACGATCCTAAAACCAAAACACAAAAACAAATTACTTTCTTTAAAGACTTTGACATAAAAAATGTATCGGCCAGCAATAATAAATTGATTTTTGAACAAGCGGGTTATTTACACAGTTATGATATTGCTACACAAAAAACTACACAACTATCAATAGCTGTAAAAGCAGATTTAAATTGGGGAAGACCAAGATGGAATAACTTGACCGCAGCCAATTTAACCAACCCACAATTATCACCTTCTGGCAAACGCGCTGTGTTTGAAAGCAGGGGTGAAATTTTTACCGTGCCTAAAGAAAATGGCGATTGGAAAAATATCAGCAATTCAACTGGTTCCGCTGATAGAGCGCCTATCTGGTCTCCTGATGGGCAAAAAATTGCTTGGTTCTCCGATGAAAATGGAGAATACCAATTAACGGTAAAAGACCAATTTGGTTTACA
>CALRUG020000009.1:0-36808 GCA_943371295.1 Synechococcus sp. UW140
TTCATAGCAAAAGCAGCGTATTTATCTTTCTCTGTAACTCCATCTGGTGCTGTAACGTACGCTACCGCAAACTTGAATAAGTTAGCAGTGATAACCGCCGTCATTGCATCCGTTAAATTATTTTTTTCGTAAACAGCTGCTTTTTGTTCCATGCCTACTAACCAACTACCAATATATTCTGGAAATACCACTACTGTTTTAGGGTTGATAAATCCTCTTGCTTTGGCCGCTTGTAGATAGCTTCTTAAATTATCTCTAAGGGTCACTTTATTGGCGTAGTGAATGGGCTTAAGTGCAGGTTGAATCCCCACTATATTTCCTTTACCAGAATCGATTCCTGCGCTAACAATACTATTGGCTTCAACTGAGCTTGTGGCCAGCACTTTGTAAGTAGGAGGCACATCTATTACTACCCATAAATTGTATAGGGCAACAATTATCATTGAAATGCCTACAAATCTTACAAGGAATTTCATGGTGTATTAATTTCAAATCAAGGTACTATAAATTTTCTAACATTGATACCACCCATTCTCTTTTTAAAATAAGGTAACCTAGGCGGTCATTGCTGATTCCTTCTTTTAATTGATAGCTAAACACCAATTGGTCATTGTTCACAGAAGTTTCAAAATAACGGAACTGTATATTGGGGTGGTGTTTAAGGTTATGGCCTATTTCGTATAAATGGGTAGAAAGAATGAACAAAGCATTGGGTAATTTTCTTAAACCTTCAATCACCACCGTGCTACATTTCACAGCATCTTCTTGATTGGTTCCTTTAAATAACTCGTCTATTAAGATCAACCATTTTTTACCATCACTAATTCGTTCAATAGTCTTTTTAATTCTTTGTACCTCGTTAAAGAAAAAACTTTCTCCTTTCATGATATTGTCTGTCACCTGAATATTACTCAGTATACCATCCAATCTGCTGATCTTCATTTTTTTTGCTGGCACTCCCATTCCAATATGTGCCATATACGCAGCTAAACCTGCAGCTTTAATAAAAGTACTTTTGCCCGCCATATTGGCTCCAGTCAAGAAAATAAAATTAGTAGATTGGTTGAGTTGTACTTCATACCCAACGGGGGTTTCTAGTAAAAAATGATACAAGCCTTCTGCTTCAATGCATGGCTCATTGGTTTCCACAATAACTGGGTAGGTAAAATGGAATTTTTGAGCAGCTTTAGCCAAACTCAAATATGCATCCAACTTACTATGAATCTCGATGAGTTCTTCCGTAGCGTTTTTATAGCGGTTTCTTAAAAACTGAGCGAATTTTAAAATGGAAGTGGTAGATAAGCTTTTCTTATTGGCCTGCATCATTTCATGTACCACTTCTTTATTCAGCAGTTGTTGAATTCGCTCTGCAGTTTGCAGCAACCAAGTAGATCCATTTTCAAATTGGATTAACTGCGAAATTTTATCCATACCCTGCACAAAATCAAGGGCATGTTCTACCGTAAACTTTGATAAGGAAAAATCCGAAAGATTAAAATATTTATAAATCAGCGCATTCACTACACCTATATCGCTGGGATAATTATTAATGGGCGACTCATAAAATTTTTCCATCACCAACACCGTTCCATTGGAAGGACTGATAGGATATTGGTTGATGATTTCACTCAGTAGCTGAATGGTTAATTGGGTCTGTTCAATGGCTTTAACACTCTCTAGAGGATGAGCCAATAAATAACGCAAATGCTCCCGGCCTCCATTGGTAAGGGTTAAGTTAACATGGTGAAATACTGATTGATATTCCTCTGAATGAAAAACAGACAGATCGTGTAAGGTAACTTTATCAACTTGCATAGGCTGCTGGCAGTTATAGCTGGTTAATCTCTTCTGAATTCCATCCTTGCTCCCCACTTAGATTCATCAAACACCCCATTTCCATAAACCATATGCCCGTTTACAAAAGTTTTTTCTATACTGGCAGGCATAGTCATCCCTTCCATTGGGCTCCAACCGCATTTATACAAGATATTTTCTTTGCTAATGGTAGTTGGTTTGTTCAAATTAACCATCACTAAATCGGCCATATAACCTTCTCTGATATACCCTCTTTCATGAATTTGAAAACAATCTGCCACTGCATGACTCATTTTCTCTACCACTTTGGGTAAACTAATACGACCCTCTTTTACATAGTGCAACATCAATTGTAAAGAATGTTGTACCAAGGGCAAACCTGCATGTGCATGTTCGTAATCCTCTTGTTTTTCTTCCCAAGTATGTGGAGCATGATCGGTTGCAATAATGTCTAAACGATCGTCTAATAAGGCTTTCCACAATGCTTCTTTATTAGCAGGTGCTTTGATAGCTGGATTGCATTTGATTTGATTGCCTAATCTGTCGTAGTCGTCTGATGTAAAATGCAAATGATGAACACATACTTCTGCAGTAATTCTTTTGTCTTTCAACGGAATCATATTAGTGAACAATTGCAATTCACGCTCGGTACTAATATGCAGAATATGTAATCTACTATTGTTTCTTTTCGCAAACTGAATGGCTTTAAAGGAAGATTCAAAGCAGACTTCTTCGTTTCGTATGATGGGATGATCAGCCGCTGTTAATTTTTTGCCTGTTGCTTTGATGGCTCTTAGATTTTCGGTAAATATGGTTTCTTCTTCGCAATGCGTAGCAATCAATAATTCTGATCCAGCAAATACTTTCTCTAATTGCAAAGTATTATTCACGAGCAAATTTCCAGTAGATGAACCCATGAAAATTTTTACTCCACAAACCTGGTTTTTCTTTTTATTGACTTTCAAAATTTCTTCTAAGTTGTCATTAGAAGTACCCATGAAAAAGGAATAGTTGGCCAGTGAACATTCAGCAGCCCTGCTGTATTTCTGTTCTAATAAATCTACGGTAATAGCAGCAGGTGAGGTATTGGGCATTTCCATAAAAGAAGTAGTACCCCCAGCAACAGCTGCTTTTGCTTCTGTATAGATATTGGCTTTATGTGTGAGACCAGGTTCTCTAAAATGAACTTGATCGTCTATCACTCCTGGTAATACATGTAAACCAGTCCCATCAATTTCGGTAGCCCTTGCTTTAATATCAATACTACCCCCAATTTTTTCTATTCTATCATTGCTAATGAGTAAATCACCTTGAATGATTAATCCTTCATTTACAATGCTTGTATTCTTGATAATGGTATGTTGCATGCTGCAATTTATTTAATCTGCAGCATTTTAACCTAGTCTTCAATATGTAGAGAAAAAACGATCATCCTAGACTGAATTTTATCTAAAACATTGGAGTATTTAAGCGCTGCATCAGTTTGGTGCAAGTTAGATAATCCATAGCTTATTTTTATCTCGGGTGATAAGGTTACAAACGGTAAATAAAAGTTAAAACCAATACCCGCTTCAACACCAAAATCATTTCTTTTTAGTTTAATGATATCATCGGCATTTCTTGCTGTAGAATTAGAAGAGAGGTCAATATCATATTTTACACCACCCATTAAATAAGTCCTAAAATTGCCAATTCTATCTGAGTTGAATTTCAATTGAAAAGGAAAGCTCACCAAAGTAGAAGGCAGTCGTTGAATTTGTGTATTGCCTTCACCCAATCGGGTGCTTCCTAATTGATAAGAAATACTTCTGGCACCTCCTATAATTAATTGCGGATTGGCTCTTACTTGAAAATGTTCACCCAATCTTCCTGTTGCCATCAAGCCCATGGTAATACCACCACTAGAGCCAGGCTCAGCTAGTAAAATACTATCCGACTGTGTAAACAAATTGGATTTATTTACTTGTAAATAAGAACTGTTGTATCCCAGCGTGATGCCAAAATAATACAGTTGATCTTCCCGGTTCATCCGGTAGAGTTGTTTTTGAGCATAGCTATACTGTAAAAGACCCAGTAGGCCTATCACGAGCAGGACTATTTGCTTCCGCAATAAATAGTGCATATTCCGAAACTTAGTTTCTTCAAATAGGTTTGGGTAAAGCCTGCGTCATTCAGTATATTTAAAAATTGAGCTCCTTCCGGAAATGCCTGAACACTGTCGTTCAGGTATTGGTATGCGTCTTTGTTTTTAGAAAAAAGTTTACCAATAGAAGGAGTGATATAGTTCATGTAAAATTGATACAATTGTTTAAAGCCAACAGAGCTAGGTTTAGAGAATTCCAAGATAACCACTTTGCCACCGGGCTTTAATACACGATGCATTTCTTTTAAACCCTTACTCAGGTCTTGAAAATTTCTTACCCCAAAAGCTACTGTGATGGCATCAAAATAATCGTTGTTAAAACGAATATTTTCACTGTCTCCATTGAGTAAAGTAATGGTATTTTCTAAGCCTTTTGCTTTAATTTTTTCTCTTCCAAAACCCAACATCCCATCTGAGATATCAATCCCCACAATTTCAGTGGGTTTTAATAATTGTTCGGTTAATAAAGCCACATCGGCTGTACCAGTAGCAACATCCAATATCTTTTTTGGAGCAATGCTTTTGAGTTCTTTAATAGCTGTTTTACGCCAGCCCACATCAATCCCTACACTCAAAAAACGGTTCAAGAAATCGTAGCGATAGGCAATATTATTGAACATATCGGCTACCTGGTCTTTCTTTGCCAGCTCACTCTCTTTAAAAGGTACTACATCATCGTGCGCAAATTTTGCCATGGGCCAAAGATATTCATTTTAATCCCTTGATTGGGTTCTGTTAAGCACTCAAGGTCTTTATTTGGGTTAATATTTCGCAAAAATTGTGCGCCCTGCTAGTATCTTCGTACCTGTGAAGGCCAAAATATACAAATCAACCGGTAGCTGGTATGTTGCTAAAGCAGCCAATGGGCAATTCTATAATGCTCGTGCAAAAGGGATATTCAAGATAGATGGCCATACTTCCACCAACCCCATTGCGGTAGGAGATGAAGTTGAAATGGAGATAGAAGACGTGCAAGAAGAGTCGGCCATTATTCACCAAATTCATGATCGGCGCAATTATGTGGCCAGGGTATCTCCGCATAATAAACGGATGCACCATATCATCGCTTCCAATCTAGATCAAAGTTTATTGTTTGCAACGTTGCGTGATCCAAAAACTTCTCAAGGTTTTATTGATCGATTTTTAATTTCTTGTGAAGCGTATCATATTCCCGCAATTATTGTTTTCAATAAAGCAGATCTGTATAGAGCCAAAGAAATGGAGAAGTTCCAAGAGCTGAAAGACATTTATACCAATGCAGGTTATCAAGTTTTACTAACCAGTATCGAAAACAATCAAGGACTAGAAGAAGTAAAAAATCTATTGACCAATAAAACCACTTTATTAAGTGGCCATAGTGGAGTAGGTAAATCCACTTTTATTAATCATTTGTTTCCACAGTTTAATTTGAGAACACAGGAAGTGAGTGATTGGAGTGGGAAGGGATTACATACCACCACATTTGCTGAGATGTTCGATATTGATGAACAAACCCATATCATTGATACGCCAGGGGTAAGGGAATTGGGGATTGTAGACGTTAGCAAATCGGAACTCTCTCATTATTTTCCGGAGATGAGACAACTTTTAAACGATTGCCAATTTAACAACTGCATGCATATTAATGAACCTGGCTGTGCAGTAAAACAACAGGTAGGCATAGGTTCTGTTTCCGAAGATCGTTATGTAAGTTACCTCACTATACTCGATACTATGGAGGATAAGAAATACTAATAATCGAAAGATTTTCCTTTTTTGAATTTAGGTGCTTTTGCAACTTTTTCCCCAGACAATAGTTTCTCAGCACCCACATTGCGGCCATCGGTAGGGCAGCCCTTTTTTCTAGAACCTCCGCCAATACCCATTTTAGCCAACAAATTGCAAGACGATAGCAAAAGCAATAAGCAACTAAGTATGACGAGATTTTTTTTCATCGAAACTATTTATTGTTTTAGAAAATTATTGTGGTTATAGTCCTTAAACCAAGAAGCGTATTGAACGTAGTTATTGGCAATCCGATCAATCTCAGTATGTACCATATCGGGTGATAAGTCTTTTACTTTTTTCGCAGGAACGCCTGCATAAATAGTACCTGATTCTACAACTGTTCCTTCTAATAAAACAGCACCAGCAGCAATGATAGAATTGGAATGTACGATGCAACGGTCCATCACAATGGCTCCCATACCAATCAACACATCATCATGAATGGTACATCCATGCACCATGGCATTGTGTCCTATAGAAACGCGGTTCCCAATTTCAGTTGGATTTTTTTGGTAGGTACAGTGGATGATTGCCCCATCTTGAATATTTACTTTGTTGCCAATTTTAATATAATGTACATCACCTCTGATCACCGCATTAAACCATACACTACATTCATCGCCCATTACTACATCGCCCACAATAGTGGCATTGGGAGCTATAAAACAATCTGCACCCATTTGAGGGTGTTTGCCAAGAACAGGTAAAATAGTAGCCATAGTAGAATTTGCAATGAAGATATTAATAATCGGCAATCTTATTATAAGTTTGGGCTCAAATGAATCATCGGCAATTATTTTTAGACCATGTTGCACAAACTTCTCCCAAACCCATTGGCATTGAAATGTCCAGTGCAGAAGGGGTATGGCTCACCGATACCAATGGAAAAAAATATATTGACGGAATTGCAGGATTTAGCGTGTGTAATATTGGTCATGGCAATCCTACTGTTATAAAGGCAGTGCAGGAACAAGCCGCGGCGTATATGCATGTGATCGTGTATGGAGAATTTATTGAACAGCCGCAAGTGGCTTATGCAAAACTGCTAACTGAATATTTGCCTCCATCTTTAAACTGTGTGTACTTTACCAATAGTGGTGCAGAAGCTACAGAAGGGGCCATGAAGCTGGCCAAGCGAATTACCAATCGCACTAAAATTATTGCAGCCAATAAATCATACCATGGCAGTACACAAGGTGCTTTGAGTGTAATGGGCGATGAGTATTTTAGAAATGCATTCAGACCCTTGTTGCCCGATGTATACCATTATGAATATGGTTCTAATGAGTTGATTGAAGCCATCGATTCAACAACAGCCTGTGTTATTATTGAAACGGTTCAAGCGGAAAGCGGCGTCACTGCTCCCTCCGAAACATGGATGAAAGCTTTACGCGCAAAATGTGATCAACATTGTGTGTTGTTGATATTAGATGAAATACAAGCGGGCTTCGGTAGAACCGGAACTTTATGGGCTTTTGAACAATATGATATTGTACCCGATATTTTATTATTGGGCAAAGCCTTGGGTGGAGGGATGCCGCTGGGTGCATTCATTGCCGACCAGCGACTAATGAACACTTTAACTTATGCACCTGTATTAGGACATATCACTACATTCGGAGGACACCCCGTTTCCTGCGCAGCAGGCAAAGCAGCTTTTGAAGAATTGATTGCACACACCGAATGGATCAAGGATATCCCGAGCAAAGCAGCTATTTTAAAAACACGTTTACAACATCCTTCCATTGTTTCAGTGAATTGTTTTGGATTATGGATGAGTGTACAATTTGCTTCTCCTGAAATTACGCAAGCCATTGCGTATGCCTGTGTTCAAAATGGATTGGTCACCGATTGGTTTTTATTTGCTCCAGATAGAATTAGAATAGCACCTCCATTAATAATTACAGAAGAAGAACTACACCGGCTATGTGATATGGTGTTGAAGAGTATTGAGATTTCAGAAACACAAAAAGTATAACGGTATTTACGCAAAGACAATTCAAAAACTATAATCATAAACACTTCACATATAATGCTACCGTTTTCTATTTCAAAGATTGAGTAGCGTATATTTAAGTGTTGTGTGCTATTCAATTAGTTCAACACCAAATTAGTTTTTTTGATAATTAGAATATTATGCGTTCAATTTTAATCTGTACATACATCTTTTTGTCCTTGTCTTTATATGGACAAGGTTTGAAACTTGTTCCCAATACCTGTGACAGTTCAGTTTTGACTAAATCAGAATTTGAAAAATGTATGGTTGACACAAATTTTAATAATGACATTCTTGCACGGACAAATTACATTACATTTTTAAAAACAGAATTATTACCCAAGTATAGATTAATACGAAACTCACTTCTTCTAACTGAAAATTTGAAAAGAAAGGTAAAAATCTTGAAAGTCTTTTATGATAGTACTCTTGATTATAAGAAGCACATAATGACTCTTGAAATGGACAGAAACCAAAATTATATTCAACCCAAAGCTTACTTGACCACCTTGCTAGCCATCGAGACATTCAAAATTTATCCTGACTTGTACGCAATTCTCTTAAACCCTATTCATTTGGTTCTAAAGCCTCAATCTGATTATATAAAGATAAATTGGGCTGAGGAAATGGTTGACGATATTTTAACCTCAATGACTGTTGAAATGAAGCGAGAAATACAACAATTAGTATTAGAAATGTCTAAGAAAAGAAAAGCCTTTACAAAAGGATATTTCTATGACATGTTTCAAGGAGATGCTGTTGAAGAGAAGCGATCATTCTATAATGTGGTCAACTTCCTACTTTGGACTGAATAAAACATCACACAACATATCGTTTGGCAAAATGGCGGCTTAGGTATTGAGTCTTTCATCTTAGGAATTTAACATCGGCTTTTGTTCTAGCTACCAGGATCTTTGTTGGACTTCGGAATTTGAAATCAAATTCATAGCTTTAATCAGCAACAGTAAGCCAGGGTGACAGTAAGCGGCAATCCCGCCACTTCGCCAAGCGCGGTACGTTGCACGTAATTATTGCATATGAATTTCAGTAATAAATATTATTAGACTAATTTATAATTAATTCAACTTTCTACATCATCATACATGAGAGCATTTAATCTATTACTATTAATATTTATTTTGATCATCCCACTTAGAAACTACTCTCAAACAAAGCATGTAGAAAATGAAGTAATTGGGATTAATTCAAAATTAAGTGAGTCATTAAGTCAATACGAACTCGGTAGTGGTTTTACTATCATCCTATTTGAATACATAATAAATAATCAATTTAAAGGGATAACAGTACAATCTTCAAATTTTAAATCAAGAGCAATAATTGAAAAATTTATTAATAGCTCTCACCCAATTTTTGAGATTAAAAATGCAAAACCTGGTTTTTTTGCTCTTCCAATTATTCAAATAATGTTTGATGATAATGGTGGTGATAAAGCAAAACCTGAAGATCTAAATTGGTCAAATAATAACTTCTTTGAAATGACGAGATTCACATTATTAGAAAAAATGTCTCAACATACGATTTTCTTAAGACCAATAATTATAATGGGCTCACCACCAATTAGTAAAAAGTAATAAAATCAACAGAATAACTACGTGCAACATAAGGCTTTACGCAATTTTTGCTTTCAGCAATAGCCAAGCCAGCAGAAGGAACAACTATTCTCAACCTGCGTTAAGCCCCGAACGATATGTGTAATGCTTTTTGATATAACATGACTAGCGACAATGATTTTGTTTGTATTATTTGTTTAACTTTGAAATAGACAAATAATCAATGGTTACGCTATTATCACATACTAAAGACATCTCTAAACTTTGTGAAACTCATAAGGTAAAAAGCTTATATGCATTTGGTTCAGTTCTGACAGACAAGTTTGATGCTAATAGTGATATTGACCTAATAGTTGAATTTGCTAATGTTAATCTGGAAGATTACGCTGATAATTATTTTGATCTCAAATTTTCGTTAGAAGAAATTTTTAAAAGACCCATTGACCTTTTAGAGGAGAAAGCAATAAAGAACCCATATTTTAAGCAAGCTGTAGAACAGCGCAGACAACTTGTGTATGGACATTGAAGTAAAATCTTGGCTTCATGACATTTTAAAAGCTATTAGCGAAATTGAAAGTTTTCTAGAAGATTCAATACAATCGTTTGCAGAATATCAAAATGATCTTCGTACTAGAAGGGCGGTTGAGCGAAATATCGAAATAGTCGGAGAGGCACTAAGCAGAATATTAAAGTTAGAACCAACAATAGCAATTTCGAACTCTCGAAAAATTGTCGATACTCGAAATAGGATAGTTCATGGTTACGACTCAGTTTCAGATGAAGTTATTTGGGGTATTGTTACTCAACATATGCCTATATTAAAGGGAGAAGTACTTCTTTTATTAGAAATATAGTTAGTAATATACAAAACAAAGACTTTACGCTAGTTGTACTTTTTGCGACGGCCAAGCCAGCATTTGGAATACAGATCAACCACCCTGTGCAAATTCAAGTGCGTTCTGCAAAAACTAGTTTTATACTTAAAATTCATTTACATTTTTTATTTCTTTTAATATATGAGCATTCCTCTGCACAATTTAAATTGAATGATACGCTGTTCTTTGTTAGAGATATGAATCCTGAATACTACCATAGAATATTTATAGACACAAATAAAAAATCTGAATTCTATTCATCAGTCTCCAATTTTACAATCGCCAATTTTGACATTGACGCTTATGGTCGTTCTTTAAAATATTTGCAATCTAAAAAGCTAATCCCCAAAACGAAATCTTTAGGGGACTTGCCAAGGGAATGGGTAATGCTAGCAACTTATAAAAGGAAAATTTATGTATACTCACCTGCGGACTATTATTTTCACTACAAAGTAAAGTTGACTGATTCTCTTTTTATAAATTGGACAGGAGAAGGGCCTGAAGCTGCATATGTACAGAAATTTTCTATTGAAGATTCAACCTCATTTAAATTTATCTTACAATCAGAATCATTTCCAAATAGAGAATTAACAATTAAGTATCTTGACAAAGAAAAAGGGATCGCAGTTTTTCGGAGTAAATATTACGATATGCAATTAAAAAAAACGATAGTGGAGTATCAGTTAATGGGTGAAGTCCGAAACATGAGAAATATTCCGCTATTAGTTAATACCTCTGATAATCAGAAACAAGCTGAACTTGAATTTGATAACATTGACTACAGTCTATTATTTAAAGACACAACAAAGTCAAACAACTAAAAGTATATGAACAAACTCATATTAACCCTCACCCTGTTTTTATTTTCAATCATTTCATTTGCCCAAATGAAATGTACAATCAAAGGGAAAATAATCAATCGCGAAAGCAAAAATATATTACTTCGGAAATGCTCCGAAGGATATAAATTGTTCATGAATAATCCTACCAAAATTCCAATCAAGAATGGACAATTCAATTATACATTTTCAAGCAAAAGGGCTGAAGCTTTTGAATTAATTTTTGAAGATGAATTTGAAAATGGAACATGGGTACCCACTTTGTTCTTTTCTACAAATGGCGTCATTCAATTTGTGCTTAATCCAAAAGACCAATGGAACAAGAACACAGTCATTGGCGGTGATTTAAATATAGCGTATACCAACTACCAGTCTGCCAATAAAACAGCGTTTGAAAAGGCAAAGTCGGAATTGATGGGTATTCAAAAAGACTTAGTAAAAACCGATGAATATGAAAGTGATGAGTATAAGGAGGTTCTAAAAAAACTCAGGGCCACTCAATCTGGTGACCATGATGCAAAAGTGCCTATTTACAATAAAATGGAGGAATTAGAAAAAACGTATGCACGTTATACAGAAAAAGCTAAAACGCAATTTGCGCTGCCTTATGATTCACTCATGAATGTTGAACTCAAATGGAAATATAAATTCATTAAGAATAATATCTCTATTGTTGGGTACTATCTTATTTGGAGAGATGTTGAAATGCAAATGAAAAAGAAACAGCTGGTTGCGCAGTTAGTAGCGGAGGTTTTTCCATTGTATCAAAAAAAATATCCGGATCATATTTATACAAAATTGATTGAAACTCAGCTTGCTGGTCAACAAACAATCACCATTGGAGGGAAATACATTGATTTTAAAGCGCCATCCATTAGCACCAGCGACTCCATTCAATTATCTAAAGTCATTCAAAATCAAATTGCATTGATTGATTTTTGGGGATCTTGGTGTGGCCCATGTATTGCTAAAAGTAGATTGGTTGTGCCCATCTATGAGCAATACAAAGACAAGGGATTTAAAATAGTTGGCATCGCTCGAGAATTCGGCAACACAGCAGCAGTAAAAAATCGTTTAAGTAAAGAACAATTTACTTGGTTGAATTTGGTTGATTTAGACGACAAATTAAATATCTGGAATAAATATGGCATCAGCAATGGAACTGGGCTAATGGTCTTGGTTGATAAAGACGGAACCATTTTGTCCATTGATCCTAAACCAGAAGAACTCAAGAATATCTTGCAGGATAAACTAAATTAATTGGTATCATTCTGTATTTCTTATAAACTCATCCTGCAAAAACGACCATATAATTTTTCGTAAATTGGAATGATATTTTTGATATCAAACAATGAAGCTTGCGCGTAAGCCGCTTCTTTCATTTCTGCCAATCTAGGTTCATCTTTTAAAAGTTCAATGGCAAAACTGCTCATGGCTGCAGTATCACCTACTTCTGCCATAAATCCTGTTTTTTCTTGAATATTGATTTCGCCTAATCCTCCTGCATTGGTGCTAATCACGACGGTTCTTGCGGCCATGGCTTCTAATGCGGCTAATCCAAAACTCTCGTATTCTGAAGGAAGTAAAAATACATCGCTTACTGCTAATATATCTTCAATTTGTTCTTGCTTTCCTAAAAAGCGAACGTCGTGCTCTACGCCTAATTCTCTTGCTAATTCTTCGCAGGCTGGTCTTTCAGGTCCATCGCCTACCATGAGTAATTTAGAAGGAACTACTTTTTGTACAGCAGCAAATACGGCAATGACATCGGTTACCCTTTTTACTTTTCTAAAATTACTTGCATGCATTAAAATCTTTTCTCCATGTGGAGCAATTACTTTTCTAAATGCATCAATGGGTTTTTTATTGAAGCGACTTACGTCTACAAAATTGTAAATGACTTCAATCTCTTTTTCTATTGCAAATGAATGATAGGTTTCATCTCTTAAGTTTTTAGATACGGCAGTACTTGCATCACTTTCATTAATGGAGAAAGTAACTACTGGTTCATAGGTTTTATCCTTTCCTACCAGTGTAATATCTGTTCCGTGTAAGGTTGTAATGAAGGGCACATGTCTACCTGTTTTCTTTTGTACAATTTGACGAGCCATATAAGCTGCAGACGCATGCGGAATGGCATAGTGTACATGCAATAAATCTAAATCGTAGTTCATGATCACATCAACCATGGTACTGGCCAATGCTACTTCATAAGGTGGATAATCAAATAAAGGATAAGTAGGCACCCTTACTTCATGATAGAAAATATTGGTGTTAAATACATTCAGTCTTACGGGTTGCTGATACGTAATAAAATGAACCTGGTGTCCTTCATCGGCCAGAGCTTTACCTAATTCTGTGGCCAAAACACCAGATCCACCAAAAGTGGGATAACACACAATACCTATTCGCATAATTGCTTAATTATTCACTGTAAAGAACGGCTTTTTTTTGCTTTTGTTCGTTCCGTTCATCAAAGCATAACAAATCAATCAAATCGTTAACTTTAGCCAATGAAGCAATTATTTATTCTAGCCGCATTTATTCCCATGTTGGCTTCCGCTCAAAGCAATGCGGACTCTGTGTATATCAAGAAAATAAGTGATGAAATAATGCGCAATGGCAAGGCCCACGATTTATTGCGGGAACTCACTAAAGGAATTGGTGGCCGTTTGGCCGGTTCTGTTCAGTATACCAAGGCAGTTCAGTGGGGGGAAGCATCCCTAAAAAAATTAGGGGCAGACAAAGTGTTTTTGCAAGAATGCATGATGCCCAATTGGAAAAGAGGTGGTAAAGACCAGGCTGCTGTGGTAGTACAAAATGGTAAAAAAACCAATCGTGCATTAGATGTTCTAGCGCTTGGTAATTCTTTTGGAACTGGTGGTAAACCCTTAGTGGCTGAAGTAGTTGCTGTGCAAGACTTTGATGAAATGGAAGCCAAGAAAGACCAGTTAAAGGGAAAGATTGTTTACTTCAATTACAAATTCAATCCCACCAATATTCAAACATTTAAATCGTACGGAGAAGCAGGTCAGTACAGAAGATCAGGCCCAAGCCGTGCAGCAAAATATGGTGCTGTAGGCGTAATGATTCGTTCTTTAACCGAAGCCACCGATAATAATCCGCATACGGGTACAACAGGTTATGATGAAGCTTATCCAAAAATTCCTGCCATTGCGTTGGGAAATGAAGACGCTGATTTTATTTGGTCAACTACTCGAAACAGTTCCATTAAAGTTTCTATGACAACCAATGGTTCTTTTGGTCCTGATGTGGTGGGTCATTCGGTGGTGGCTGAATTAACCGGTACCCAATTTCCCAATGAATATATTACAGTTGGTGGTCATTTAGATAGTTGGGATGTAAACGAAGGAGCACACGATGATGGAGCGGGTATTGTACAAACCATTGAAATTATGCGTGCATTAAAAACGTTGGGATATAAGCCAAAAAGAACCCTTCGCTTTGTGTTGTTTGCCAACGAAGAAAATGGCATGCGTGGTGGTAATAAATATGCAGAAGAAGCGAAGAAGAATAATGAGCAACATGTATTTGCATTAGAATCGGATGCAGGGGGATTTACACCGCGAGGATTCGGATTTACCGTATCTCCAGCGCAGTTAACTAAAATTCAAAGCTGGTTGCCTTTACTAAAACCTTATGGTACCGACTTTTTGCAAGCTGGTGGAGGTGGTGCAGATATTGGCCCACTCAATAAAACTTTCGGTACGCCTATTGCTGGATTGATGCCCGATAGCCAGCGTTATTTTGATATTCACCATGCTCGTTCTGATGTGTTTGAAAATGTAAATAAACGAGAATTGAATTTGGGTGCGGTGAATATGGCTGCATTAATCTACCTTGTTGATCAATACGGATTGTAATATGACAATGAAAAAATTTGCTTGGAGTGCTACCACCATCATTTTGTTGGTGCTGGTAATATTTATTTATTGGCGTTTTTATTTTGTGTACTCAGAAGGTACCAAAGCTGGGATACTGAATACCTTTCAACAAAAAGGATTTGTATTTAAAACCTATGAAGGCAATTTAATTCAGAGTGGTTTTAAAGCAAATGTGCAGAGTATTGAATTTGAATTTAGTGTGGAAGATGAAAAAGTAGCCAATGTATTGAATCAAAACTCTGGAAGAGAAATCAATGTGCACTATAAACGCTACTTAGGTGCATTGCCTTGGCGTGGCGTAGAAAAATATATTGTAGACAGCATTTTAGAAGTAAGAGGAGTAGGCAATGAAACCATCATTGCGCCGAAGAACCATTAATGCTTCATAGCGTTTAGTTAGCTTTACTTGTTTAAGCTTGTATTAAAAAGATTACCGGAATTTTATGTAATTCCGGTATTTTTTTTGCCCAGTCCTGAACCGTTTTCGTTACAATGGTTTCGTCGGGTGCAGTTATATTCTTAGCAATACAAATTCGCGTGGTTGCTTTACAACATTGTAAGATATCTCCCAATAATTGATTGTTTCTATATGGGGTTTCAATAAAAATATGCGTGCATTGATTGCGTTGTGAATCTTCTTCGATTGCTTTAATTTTTTTCTTTTTCTCTAAAGAGTCAATCGGTAAATATCCATTGAATTGAAAGCATTGTCCATTCATTCCACTGGCCATTAGTGCCATCAAAATGGAACTAGGTCCTACCAATGGAGTTACTTTGAATCCCTTTAACTGTGCAGCTTCTACTAGAATTTGTCCTGGATCTGCAATGCCTGGGCAGCCTGCTTCACTTACAATTCCAATGGTATTTCCTTTTTCTAATGCATCAATCAATGCCTTGGTAACAGTAGCTTCTGCTTTATGTATGGTATGCCATTGATAATTATCAATCACCATTTCTTTCCATAGCTTTTTAAAAAAACGTCTGGTCGTTTTTTCGTTCTCTACAAAAAAAACGCTGCATTCTTTTATTGCATCTGTAATATATGCTGGTATGGTATGCAATGCTTCTTCGTGCAATACCGTTGGGATTAAAATGAGTTTACCCGTTTTTTGCGATGGATTGTTCAATGGCCTCTTTTTTTAAAGGGTATATGCTTAAAGTAGCAGCAATGACTGCATAGGAGGGGGCTAAGATCCAACCGATAATGGGTAAAAAATGAAATAGGTAAAACACAATTCCATTTCCCATGGCCAATCCTTTATGTGCACTTACAAATGCAATGCTTTCTCCCTCCGATTTTTTATGTCTTTCCATGCTGTAGTCTAACATCGAAAATCCATAATAATAACTTTCTAACAACAATGCTAAGAACGGCGTAAACCAACCTATTAAAGGAATTAAACTTAAAAATATTATACTAAGCAAATAAACGGTTTGCCACAAACTGTTTCGCACAGAGAGTTTGATTCCTCTAATAATGTCTTTTAAAAATTGTTCTTGATTAAAGGGGAAATCTTTTTTTTCTATAATGGCTTCTGTTTTTTCACTCAGGTATGCAAATACAGGTGAACCAATGATGAGAAATAAATATTTAAACAATGAAAAATAAAACAGCATTAAAAGGATCCATAACAAAGTGGTTCCGAAAGTGAATAGGAATCCTAGGAATCCGCTATCCAGCGTGTCTAACCAACCTTTTAAGCCTGTTCTTAGGGCTATCCATTCAATGGCGTTATTGGCACTCTGACTAAAAAAATACATGCCCGTGATGAACAATAACATGTATAAAATGCCTGGCACAATAATCCATTTCCACAATTTATTGGCTTTAATAAATTGATGTGCTGCGCCGTAAGCTTGTATTGATATAATAATTTCTTTGAGCAATCGGGGGTGTTTGGCCAAAGATAACAAATAGCTGCCTAAAACTTAGGACAGTTCACTGGTCGGTCGGTATTTGGTCTTCTGATATAAATTAACGAGAGTTCAATTCCACCTCTATTCATCGATGCTGTTCTTAAAGAAGATGCATTGTAATCGTAACTCGCGCCGATTCTTAATCCATTGAATTCAATTCCAATATAAGGAATGATGGCATCTCTTAGGCGCATCCATGCCCCAAAATAAATGCTGGTAGAATTGGGATCTTCTGGTGTTGCATTTAATTGCAATGCGCCCCCAATAATGGTTTGACTTACTTGTGCTTGAAAACTTTGTGATCCACTTAAATGCAAAGTGGTAGCTGTTCCCAATGGAAAGTAAGCGCCTGCATGTATATTGGTTCTGGGTTTTAAAATATATTCTGCACCTGTAAATGATTGTTTGGGCCGATTGATATGGTACATGCTTACTCCCATATAAAAATTATTACGGTCATTGGTACTTCCATTATATAAAAGACCTGCATTTAAATCTACATAGCTCGATTTTAATGTGCTCGAGTTGAAAATTTCAGAAGTTAATCCGGTAAATCCTGCAGTAGTTAATTGGTCTTCAAAATTGAGGCTACTGGTATTGATCAACATATTGGCATAAGTAGCTTGTACACCTAATCCTATTTGGTGCATGCCATCTTCGTCTAAACTTTTATGATAAGCAGTAGAAAATGTACCATAATTAAACTGTACTGCTCCATTGCTGCTGTTATCGTTAAATCCCATGAATCCTACTCCCCAACTATCGCCTTGAGACATTTTGTTTTGCATCAATTGAAAATCGATGGATGCAGTTGCAGAAGTAAATGCATTATTGATAGTAGGCCACTGGTTTCGATAGTTACCTGCTACTCTATAAGTACCAAAAAATTTACCTGTAAATGCTGGATTTAAGGTTAGTGGGGAAGAGAAAAATTGCGAGAAATGTGGATCCTGTGCAGTAACTACCACAGAAACGACTAGCCCCATCCACATAAGCAATATCCTACGCATACTCCTAACTTGGTATTAAAGATACCATTTTTTCTATGCTTGCAGCTTTGAGCCAAATGCCAAGTCGCCAGCATCACCCAATCCTGGAACGATATATGATTTTGCGGTTAATTCTTCGTCTATATCTCCACACCAGATGGTAATATCATCTCCACATTCTCTTTCCAAATACTCTATACCCACTGAACAGGCAATGGCTACCACTACATGGAAAGCTGCAGGGTTTCCTTCTGCCTTCATATGTTGTATGGTTTTTACCACCGATGCACCTGTTGCCAACATGGGGTCTGATATAATCACCACGCGATCATTTAAATCGGGGCAACTCATATATTCCATGCTGATTTCGAAACTGCCATCTCGATGGTGTTTTCTGTATGCTGATACAAATGCATTATCGGCTTTGTCAAAATAATTCAACATACCTGTATGCATGGGTAATCCGGCTCTTAATATAGTGGCTAATACTGGTTGAGCTGCTAATACTTTGCTCTCGTGAGTACCTAATGGGGTGGGTATTTCTTTGGTTTCCCAAGGCAATTGCTTACTTATTTCGAAAGCAGCTACTTCTGCAATGCGCTCTAAATTTCTTCTGAAACGCATGCGGTCGCCCTGTACCTCTACATTTCTTAATTCAGATACCCAGTTGCTTAGCAGACTGTGCTGCTCACTTAGATTAATCACCATTTGCTAGTATTGAGTTGCGAAAATACGAGTTTTCGTGGTTGATATGGGCCTCGTTTAAGTGCCAACTGGCTTTGTATTTAGTTAATCATTTGGAATATTATAGAAAAGCAAAGCGGTCGCCATCAAATATTCCTTTGTCGCTCAATTTTAAATGTGGAATCACCAAGAGTGCCATAAAGCTTAATGTCATAAACGGAGCATTGAGTGAACTTCCCAAACTTTTGGCCATGGCATCAATGGCTGTATATTTTTTAGCTACTTCAAATCCATCTTCGGTACTCATTAATCCTGCAACGGGCAAGGGTAGCACTAGGGTTTGATTATGGCTGTCTACACAACTGATTCCTCCTTCGGCTGCAATAACTGCATTAATGGCTGCCGCAATGGCTTCATCTGTTGCACCTACCGCCACAATATTGTGACTATCGTGTGCTACGGTGGAGGCGATGGCGCCGGTTCGGAAACCAAAATTTTTAATAAATGATTTTGCAACAGGCGCCATATGGTATCTGTTCACCACTACCATTTTCAATATATCATCGGCGGTATTGCTCACAAAGCAATCATTTATAATTGTTGCGGGTAAGTATAATTTATTCGTGATGAGTTGTCCGTCTAATGCTTCAATAACTGGAATAAGTCCATCTTGATTTGGATAGGATGAAACGGGCACCAACAAATCAACTTCATTTACGGGTGCACAGGTAAATTGATTGATAGGAGTTGCTGCAACGGATTGGATGAGTGATTGGCGCGGTGTTGCGGATGATGCGGATGAAGCTGATGCAGTTGATGCGGATGAAACGGACGTTGCGGATGCAACTGATGCAGGTGAAACGGAATCTGTAGTCAATAGTGCTTGCCCGTCAATATAGGTTTGCAGTACTTTAAAATGAGTTAGGTCTTCTACAATAATGAAATCGGCGGGGTCTCCCACACGCAGGGTGCCAATATTTAATCCGTAATGTTTTACTGGATTAATACATGCTGCTTTCAATACTTTAAATAGATCCAACCCTTTAGCTACTGCTCTTGCACACAATTGATTAATATGTCCTTCTACTAAACTATCCGGATGTTTATCGTCACTACATAGCATAATCGAATTAGGATGATCATCAATTAATTCTGCCAATGCTTCAAAGTTTTTTGCTGCACTTCCTTCACGAATAATGATTTTCATTCCGTAGGATAATTTATCTACCGCTTCTTCTAAAGTAAAACATTCATGGTCGGTTGAAATGCCTGCTTCTATATACTGTTTCGCGGCTGCTCCGGTAAGCCCGGGGGCGTGCCCATCTACGGGCTTACCGGCCCGGTGTGCTGCTGCAATTTTTTTCATGACTTCAGGGTCATTGTGCAGCACGCCGGGGAAATTCATCATTTCACTTAAGTACTTTATATCATCTAAAGCAAGTAATGCTTCTACATCTTTACTATCTAAAGCTGCTCCTGCAGTTTCAAATAAAGTTGCCGGCACACAACTGGGTGCACCAAAATTAAATTTGAAAGGTACTTGCTTTCCATTGTTGATCATGAATTGTACGCCCTCCATACCACATACATTGGCTATTTCATGTGGATCACTTACTGTTCCTACAGTTCCATGTAATACTGCAATACGTGCAAACTCACTAGGAATCAGCATACTGCTCTCAATATGTACATGACTATCTATAAAACCGGGCATTAAAAACCCCACTGTTGTTACTGACGATTCATCTATTGGTTCAATTGCAACGATGCGATTATGTTGAACAGTTAGTTTTGCAGGGTATATATTTCTTTGATAAATATCCACCAGCTGTACAGCTAAATTAAATTCCATATGGGTTATTGCTTAAATTGGTTTTTTAGTTTCATCAATAACATGATGAATAGCTTCATCTAATTGTTTAGCAGCTTTCTCTAATTGACTAAGTAATTCTACTTTTTCTTCCATGCTAATTTCTAACTTAATGATGTTGATGATGCCTAAAATATCCGTTAAAGGGCCACGTACTTGATGACTTTGATTCCAAGCAATTTTTCTCAGTTTTTCTGCCGTCTTCTTTTGCTTGGTTATATCTGTTTTAATCGCAAGAAAATTAATAATTTCTCCTTGCTCATTTCTTACTGGTGAAATGGTTACTTCTTCCCAAAAAAGTTTTCCATTTTTCTTTTTATTTAAAAATTCTCCTTTCCAAGTACCACCAGATTTGATGGTGTCCCACATTTCTTTATAATCTTCTTTTTTGGTATAGCCTGAATTGAGAATTCTTGGATTATTGCCAATTACTTCCTCGTAGGAATAGCCGGTAATTGTTAAAAAGTGTTGATTTACATATTCTAAGTTGCCTTCCAAATCAGTGATAACAATACTAGATGAACTCTGCTCTACAGCGTGTTTTAGCTGTTTCAATTTATCGTCAATTTGTTTTCTCTCCGTAATATTTCTAGATAAAACAATATACCTTCTTTCATTATCGAAGTCATGTTTAATGGGTGCAACAGAAAGTTCAAACCACATTAGGCCTTGGGCAAGTTCCAATGAATATTGATGTCCAATAGAAAAACCTTTTTCATTTGTTTCTAAAATTGCATTGTCTAATACTGCCGAAGCATCGTTTGGAATTATTTCATTGTATTTTTTTCCAATAAATAATTCGGGGGGAGCGGCCAATAAATCATTTACTGATGAATGATATTCATAAATTGTTCTGTCTTGGCCAACTTCAAAAACCAGATCTGGGATAGATTTTAATACGGCTTCTAGTTTTTTTGCAAGTGATTCTTGTTTTGCTAAGGCTATTTTTTGTTCTGTAATATTGGCATTAAATCCATATGCTGTTATTGAACCATCTGGTAGTTTTTCAGGAGTAGATCTTGATAAAATCCATTGTATAGGTTTACCTGGTATACATACCCTAAATTCTATTTCAAACTCAGTTAAATGTAAGGCGCAATATTCTATTTTATTAATAACCCTCTCTGCATCTTCTGGATGAATTACTTTGGCTATTGCATCAAAATTATCTTTCACATCTTCTGGAGTACATCCAAAAATATTTTCAATACCCTTTGATGCTATGGGCACAAAATAGCTGCCATCTGGCCTTCTAGTAAATTGATAAATCAGATCGGGCAAATGTTTAGATAGCTTTCTAAACTCATCTTCACTATATTTTTCAATGGATCCCATAGTTTGGGTATTAGATTCTAATGAATTTACACTAATTTAACTGTCTAATTTTACGCAATGAGAAAAATTATTCCAATTCTTATTTTCACCTTTTGCTGCTTTAACATACAAGCACAGAAAAAAGAAAGAACGAAACAAGTAGCTGCTCCTAAGGAAGACCAGTCCGATCAATTACTCTCCAAAGTAAAGTACCGTTCCATAGGACCGTATAGAGGCGGAAGAAGTGCAGCAGTAGCGGGCAGTTATAAAAACAAAACCACTTTTTATTTTGGTGGTACAGGTGGAGGTGTTTGGAAAACCACAGATGGTGGAAGTAATTGGAAGAATATTTCGGATAAATATTTTGGTGGAACCATGGGTGCGGTGGCAGTTGCACCAAGTGATGAATCCATTGTATATGCGGGTGAAGGAGAAAACACCATGCGTGGAAATGTAGCAGAAGGATTAGGTGGTGTTTGGCGTAGTGCAGATGCAGGAAGAACATGGAAAAATATTGGTTTAAATGATGGCAGACATATCATTAGATTGGTAATTCATCCTAAAGATCCAAACACCGTTTGGGCTGCAGTAGTTGGACATTTATTTGGACCTAATGAAGAGAGAGGGGTGTATAAAACAACTGATGGAGGAAAAACTTGGAAAAGAACTTTGTACATCAATAACCAAACGGGTGCTTCCGATTTAGTGATGGAGCCTGGTAATCCAGATGTTTTTTATGCGGGTATGTGGAGAGTGATTAGAACGCCTTATAGCATGGAGAGTGGTGGGGAAGGAAGTGGCTTATACAAGAGCACCGATGGTGGAGAAACATGGGTTCCATTAATTAATAAGAAGGGAATGCCAAAAGGATTATGGGGCATTGTGGGTGTTGCGGTTGCTCCATCTAACCCAGAAAAAGTATATGCAATCATTGAAAACAGCAATGGAGGTTTATATAAGAGTGAAGATGCAGGTGAAACATGGTCTTTAACCAGCAGCGACAATAATATTCGTCAGCGTGCTTGGTACTATACCAAAGTATATGTGGATCCTAAAAATGAAAACTTGGTTTATTGCCCCAACGTAAACTTTATGAAGAGTACAGATGGTGGTAGAACATTTCAATCCATCAATACCCCTCATGGAGATCACCATGATTTATGGATTGATCCGGAAGATGGAAGACGCATGATTGTTGCAGATGATGGTGGTGCACAAGTGAGTTTTGATGGTGGCAATAATTGGAGCACCATGGACAATCAACCTACTGGGCAATACTATCGTGTTACTACAGACAATGCAGTACCCTATAGAATTTTAGGTGCGCAGCAAGACAATTCTACTGTACGTATCAAAAGTAGAACAACTGGATCAGGCATTACTTCTCGTGATTGGGATGTAACTGCAGGTTCAGAAAGTGGACATGTAGTAGCAGATCCATTGAACCCTGAAATTGTTTATGGTGGTAACTATGGTGGATATTTATCTAGACTAGATCATCGTACTGGTGAAAACAGAGCCATTAATGTTTGGCCAGATAATCCAATGGGTGCGGGTGCCGACGTATTGAAATACCGATTCCAATGGAACTTCCCTATATTCTTTTCGCCGCATAATCCTAAGCGTTTGTATACCGCAGGAAATCATTTATTTGCTTCAGAAAATGAAGGACAAAGTTGGGAAATGATTAGTCCCGATTTAACCACCAATGATAAGTCTAAGCAAGGCCCTAGTGGAGGTCCAATTACCAAAGACAATACTTCAGTTGAATATTATTCTACCATTTTTGCTGCAACTGAATCTGCTTTAGAAAAAGATGTTCTTTGGACAGGTAGTGATGATGGATTGATTCATGTAAGCCTGGATGGTGGCAAGAATTGGAGTAATGTAACCCCTGCTGATGCAGGAAAATGGATGATGTGGAATTGTATTGAAACAGATCCTTTTAGAAAAGGAACCGCATTTTTTGCGGGTACTAAATACAAGTCAGACGATTATACGCCTTATTTATTCAAGACAACCGATTATGGTAAAACTTGGACTAAAGTAACTACAGGTATTAACAATATGCATTTTACTCGTGCTATTAGAGCAGACAGGAAAGTGCAAGGGTTATTGTATGCTGGTACAGAATTTGGCATGTATATCAGTTACAACGATGGTGCAAGTTGGAAGCCTTTCCAATTAAATCTACCAATTGTACCTATTACAGATATTGCATTAAAAGACAATGATTTAATTGTTGCAACACAGGGTCGTTCTTTCTGGGTGATTGATGATTTGACCATTGTTCAACAAAAAACGGCTTCTATTTTAGAAAAGAACTTGCATGTATTTCCAGTAAATGATTCTTATAGAACAGAAGGTGGAGGAAGAAGAAGACGTGGAGCTGCAGCTGCAGAACCCAATGCAGGAGCGAATCCCCCACAGGGTACCGTAATTAACTTTTACTTGAAGGGAGTTACAGACAGTTCAAAATTAGCCATCACTGTAATGGATAAAAAAGGGAAGCCAATTAAAACATACAGTAGCAACACAAAAGTTCCTGAAGACCAAATCGAAATTACAGAAGGAGTGAATCAATTTGTTTGGGATCAAAATTATCCTCCAGGAGAAAGGGCTGATGGAATGATTTTGTGGAATGGTGGTATTGGTTCTGCCAAAGCTGCACCTGGCAAGTACACTGCAAAAGTTAAGTATGGCAATGATTCTACAGAAATCACTTTTGTAATTAAGCCAAACCCAGTATACCAAGCAACGGAAGCAGATTATGATGAGCAAGTAAGTTTCTTGTTATCAGTTCGCGATAAGTTTAATGAAGTGCAAAAAGCCATTAAAAATATCCGAACTATCAGAACTCAAATTACTGACCTGAATACAAGAGTAGATGCAAAATCAAATAAAGACTTGAAGCAGTATGCCGATAGTATCAATAAGCAACTAACAGCCATTGAAGAAGCATTGTATCAAACCAAAGCAAAAAGTGGACAAGACGTTTTAAACTTCCCCATTCGCTTGAACGATAAAATTGCCGGTTTATATGGAGTTGCTTCTAGTGGTCAAAATGCCCCTAGCAAACAAGTTCGCGAAGCTTTTGCAGACTTAGGTGGTCAGGCAAATGCTCAATTGGTAAAGCTTCAAAAAATAATGGATACCGATATTAAACAACTCAATAAAATGATTAACGATAAACAGGTGCCAGTAATTGGTATTAAATAAGCTGTTTATAAATTAAGCCAATAGTTCAATTTAAATACGAGCGCTCTATTTCTACTTTTAAACAAAGGCGATGTAAAATAATTGTCTGTATAAACTAGAAATAGATCGCTCATTGGCTTAAATCTATATTGCAATCTGCTGTTAATATTCATGTTGTTTCTTTGCGTATTGTATTGGAAAAATGTTGTCCAAAACAATTTAGTAGAGAAATTGATTTCTGTACGTTGAGAAATCAAGAACAATTCAGTAGAACCATAAGTGCCAGGGAACTCCAATTTATTGTATTGAAAATTCAGGTCTAAATTGGTATTGGGCAATTTTCTAAAGGTAATTCCAGCAGATAAACTGTTGTTGGTACCATTATAAAAACCACCTGTTCCTCCGCTCACCCTGAAACTAAATGGCCTTCTAAAATCTGAACGATAATTCATTTCCAAGTTTTGGTATTTGTACTTGTTTACTGGCAAAGGTGTAGCGTCTGTAAATGAAATGGGGAATAACAAATCTACTTCTGAGTTATTAATGCCATAACTGAATCTAGAAGTATTTCTGAATTCTATACTATTGCTAAAACTGGTATTGCGTTCATTAAAACTATTGTCTTGGTTAAATACAATATAGTTTTCTAATTCAAATCTTATTCCGATAAGTTTGCCTTTTGTAGGAATGATTTTATACTCTGCACTAGTGTAAGAATGTTTAAATCCAACACGAACAACCGTATCTCTTGCAGCGTCATAGTTTTCTATTCTTTCAATGAAACCCATATCTGCATAATAGTTGGTACCTAAGTTGGTCAAGTCTTGAACGAATCCAAAATTCCGACTATTATAAGATATTCCCATGCTGTAATAAGCATTGTCCTTTTTAATTCCAGGTTTAAATGATTGATGGTAAGTTGCCCATGCACCCCATTTGCCTTCTAAATCTGAATAATTGTATTCTATTCCAGCATTTCTACTAAATGCATCTAAAGGATTAGCCGCTTTCTCTGCATCTGTCATGAAATTGGCCCGGTTTAAAAAATACCCTTTGATTACAGAACGATTGAATACACGTTGATCAACAGAAAGAGCGGTATAATTTTCTGGAGCATAATCTCCCTGTCTACCCGTTTGCATATTCATAAATCCGATACGCGTTTTCTTAGCAATATTTCCAGTAACCCTTGCACCAAAAAGTATGGGAATTTTATTTCCGTTTTTATCTAAGCCAATTCTTCTTGAATAAAATGGTCTAATTGGATCAATGCCATATCCTGAAAATAAATCTGCGTTTTCTAAAAAGAAGGTTCTTCTTTCAGGAAAGAAAATATTAAATCGAGTTAAGTTGGTTACTTGTCTATCTACTTCAATTTGTGAAAAATCTGGATTAACCGTTAAGTCTAAATTAAGCGAAGAAGTTAATCCGATCTTGGCATCAAAACCCGCATTGGGCTTTGCGTTTATAGGATCCCCGTTTAATCTATTCTCTGTTACTTCCGTGGTAACAAACGGAACTAAAACCGTATTCGCACCTGGTTTTGGTGGTGCATCTTCCCATACCAATGCGCCAGTATATCCAACATCATGTGAGGCAAAATTAACTGGAACATTTGTCCAAGTAGAGTACTCATTGGTTTTGGTATCTACCCTCACAAAATTGATTCCCCATTGTTTTTTATCAGCTGGATAACGAATTGATTTAAACGGTATCGCAATTTCAGCAGTCCAGCGGTCTCCATATCTTTTAGTTTCTGAAAACCAGGTTTGATCCCAGCTAAATGAAACACCATCCCCACCTGTGATTAATTGGTCTTCACTTTGTGCGTTGTAGGCATTTACAACAAAGAAGAATCCGTTGTTTCTCGTGTTGATTGGATCAATTACCAAGGCAACACAATCGTTTCCGTCGTGGCCAACATCCCTCTTCAGACTTTGTATAAATACTTTTCCTGAATCATATGCGGTGTATGCTACATAAAGAAACTTGTCGTCGTATGCAGTTTGAACTTCAGTAGCATGTTTCGCTTTTTTCTTATCATCTGGATATTTTTCCCAGAAGGAACTTACTTTTTGCGCTCGGCTCCATACTTCTTCATCAAATAATCCGTCTATTTTAACTGGCGTGTTGGTTTTGGCTATTTTGATTTGATAGTCTTTTTGAAAAGTTTCTCCATTCCGCACTTGAGCAGTCGATTGGGAAATAATGCTAATAAATAACAACACTAGGAATACTCTCATAAACTTTGACGGCTAATAAGGTCAGTTTTAGCCGCTGCAAATTTGATATAAATTATGCTAGAAAGCGCTATTTAATATGCTTAGTGGCAGAATGAACGGATAAACGCCCCATTAATCTTCTTTAAACAAATCGGGTCTACGTGTTTTGGTTCTTTCTACAGACTGCTCAAATCGCCAATCTTCTACTTTTTTAGGGTCGCCTTGTAATAATATCTCAGGCACTTTCATTCCCCTGAAATCGGATGGTCTTGTATACACAGGAGGAGCCAATAAATTATCTTGAAATGAATCGGTTAAAGCGGAAGTTTCATCGCTTAAAACACCAGGTATCAATCTTCCGATTGCGTCTACCACCACAGCAGCAGCCAATTCGCCCCCACTAAGCACATAGTCGCCAATAGAGATTTCCATGGTGATAAATTGATCTCTTATTCGCTGATCTATCCCTTTATAATGACCACAAATGATTAAGAGGTTTTGCAACATAGACAATTGATTGGCCATGGGTTGGTCAAATGTTTTACCATCAGGAGTCATGTAAATAATGGCATCATAGGTTGTATTCTGTTGCAATTCTTCAATTGCATTTGCCAATGGTTCACACATTAATACCATGCCAGCCCCACCACCAAAAGGATAATCGTCTACTTGCGCATGTTTATTGATGGCCCATTTACGCAAGTTATGAGTACGAACAGTGAGCAATCCTTTGTCTTGCGCCCTTTTCATGATGCTATGACTAAAGGGCCCTTCCAATAAATCGGGCACCACAGTAATAATATCGATAGTCAGCATATGCAAATTTTAAAGGGTCAACTATTCCATGAATTCTTCTAAGTCTCTGCGATCTCTTTTGGTAGGTCTACCTACTTTACTCAATCTTTTTCCTGTATGAAAACTAGAAGCTTCAAATTTGATTCTATCTAATTCTTCTGCAGGGGTAATATCGATATAGTGTTTAATTGCTTCGGGATAAGCTGCTCTGGTATGCAATAATCCTGTTACTTTAATTACCCATTTTTTTGCTTCGGTTTTTACTTCATATTCATCACCAATGGCCACAATTCTAGATGATTTTACGGAGTCTCCATTGTACTTTACTTTTCCCTTGCTACAAGCATCACCTGCTTGGCTTCTTGTTTTAAAAAGCCGGATGCTCCAGAGGTATTTATCAATCCGTAATTTTTCTTTTTCTGCCGCCATGATTATGCTTTCATTTCTGCAAAATATTGATGGAAATAAGGGATGGTTTCAATACCCTTATAGTAATTTTCTAGATTGTATTTTTCATTAGGGCTATGTAAATTATCGCTGTCTAATCCAAAACCTAAGAATACAATTTTCAATCCCAATTCTTTTTCAAATAATGCACAAATAGGAATACTGCCTCCGCCTCTTACTGGTATAGGTTCTTTTCCAAAACAAGTTTCTACTGCTTTAGCAGCAGCTTTGTATTCAATTGAATCAATCGGAGTCATATAAGGTTCGCCACCATGGTGTTCAGCTGCTTTAACCGTAACACCTGCTGGTGCAATACTGTGGAAATAATCCAATACCTTTTTGGTGATGACTTCTGAAGATTGATTGGGCACCAATCTACATGAAATCTTTGCAGTTGCTTTAGAAGGCAATACGGTTTTAGCGCCTTCTCCTGTATATCCTCCCCAAATTCCATTCACTTCTAATGTTGGACGAATTCCTGTTCTTTCATTAGTGGTGAATCCCTTTTCTCCCCACAACTCACTTATTCCTAAATCGGCTTTATAGGCTGATTCATCAAATGGTGCTTTGGCCATTTTTTCTCTTTCTGCAGGGGTGGCTTCTACTACATCATCATAAAATCCAGGGATAGTAATATGGTTGTTTTCATCATGACAAGAAGCAATCATTTGTGCTAAAATGGTAATAGGGTTTGCTACTGCACCGCCATAAACACCACTATGTAAATCTCTGTTAGCTGCAGTGATTTCAACCTCTATATAACTTAATCCGCGAACACCAATATCAATCGAAGGATTTTCCATACTTAACATAGAAGTATCAGAAATTAAAATCACATCTGCTTTTAAAAGTTCTTTATTCGCTTTAACAAATTCAGCCAAATTTGGACTACCAATTTCTTCTTCTCCTTCAATTAAAAATTTAATATTGGTGCAAAAAGAATTGGTTTTGGTAAAGGTTTCCAAAGCTTTAACATGCATGTAAAATTGACCTTTATCATCTGCTGATCCACGTGCATAAATTTTTCCATCTTTGATAACAGGCTCGAATGGGCCGCTATGCCAAAGCTCTAAAGGATCTGCAGGTTGTACATCATAGTGTCCATATACCAGCACAGTTGGTTTACTTGCATCTATTATTTTCTCTCCGTATACAATTGGGTGACCTTTAGTTGGGTAAATAGTAACGGTATCTGCACCAGCTTCTGCTAATCTTTGTTTTACCACTTCTGCACAATGCAACATATCTTCCTTGTTTTCAGATCTTGCACTAATACTTGGAATCTTTAATAAATCAATTAATTCTGCTAAAAATTGCTCTTTGTTTGCTTCTTGGTATTGTTTCCAGCTATCCATATGGGTATTATTTGAGCCTGCAAGTTACCTATTTTAAACCTGGTTGGCAAGACTGTGTTTTTGATTGGACACCACATTTTTGATGGTCCAATTCATTTGTTTTTGAAATGGTTGGGTTCTAACTGTGCAGTCTTGTTTATTACAAATAGCACAACTGAAATTTAAACAACCATCTGTATGAACAAAAAGTTCAATAGCGTCTCCAAAATTGGTCTTGATTAATTTTGATAATTCATCAATTTCAATATGGGCTTCATGAATATTCAAATACCAGGGCAAGGTTAAATGACAATCTATATGCAATAAATCTCCATACTTAATCACTCTTAAATTGTGAAGGTCTATCCAATTGGGCTTCTTATGGGTTTCTAAAACTTGAATAAATTCATTGAGCATTTTTTCGTCTGCTTCGTCCATAATTCCAGCAAGAGACTTGCGTAGAATGGTATAACCATTGTACATAATCCATCCACTTAAAATAAATGCAATTAACTTATCAATCCAGTATAAATGGGTAATATACATTAGTGCAATCGCCAGTAGAACGCCAACAGTAGAAAAAGTATCAATTTGTAAATGCTTACCGCTGCTTTCTAAGGCCAACGATTTATTCTTCTTGCCAATTCTGATACAAATGGCCCCTGCAAAATAATTGAGCACTGCAGTAGCGCCTACCAACCACATGCCCTGATCCAATTGTTGAACCGAATGATTGGCCAGCATATTTGCAATGGTCTCATAAATAATTAAAATACCCGCAGCAATAATTAAACTACCTTCTGCTGCAGCTGAAATGAATGCTGCTTTACCATGACCATATGGGTGGTCTTCGTCGCGGGGTTTTGCCGCTACGTATAAACTGTATAATCCAATAAAACCTGCTACAATATTGACAATACTTTCCAAAGCATCCGATAGGATGGCTAAAGAATCTGTTAAGTAATAGGCGGTAATTTTTAATACAAATAAGACCACACTTAGGGCTGTAACCCACTTTTGAACGATAAAATTCTGCTTACTTTGGTACATAAAAGCCTTATTAAGTGGGAGTTAAATAATTTTGCTTTATTTTTAGCACCCAAATTAGGGTAATTTATTTGGAACATTAACCCCCGAAATGCGTAAACCAGAACAACGAGAGAGAATACCTTCTAGGCCGCCGCTTATTGCTCCACTGCACGATGAAACTGACCAACCTATTTGGTCGGTTATGATTGCTGTTGACAATACTTTCACTTATTTAAATACCACTTTATTATCTGTATTAGAGTTAGACCAAGGACTTGGTACAATGCAAATGTTGGTAGTAGATGATGCAAGCACAGATGGGGACGTAGAGCAGTTGGTTAAAGATACGGGTAAGGGTAGGATTGGCTATTTTAGACAACCCAGCAAAGTGGGTAGGTTAAGAAACTTAGAAACTTGCATTAAACTTTCAAGAGGAAAGTATGTGCATCTTTTATACGGAGACAATTATGTAATGCCTGGGTTTTACGATGAAATCTTATCATTATTTAATGAGTTTCCTAGAGTAGGAGCCGCATTTACGGAATTCCAATACATTAATGAGCGAGGAACCCCTATTTGGAAACACCAGCCCTTGGCTAAAGAAAGAGGGTTATTAAAAAACTGGGTAAAAGCGGTTGCGCTCAGACAAAATACGGAACCTTCTGCCATGGTGATTAAAAGAACTACCTATGAAAAATTGGGAAGTTATTTTGGTGCTGAACATGGAGAGTTCTGGGAAATGACGGTTAGAATTGCTGCACATGCAGAATTGGCTTATGTTCCCAAAGTATTGGCCAATTTCAGAATTCATGGTAAAGCACTCTATTCAGAAGCATTGAAGTCTGGAAAGAATATAGAAGACGTAACCAAAGTAATAGGAATTATTAGAGCCTATTTGCCTTTAGACGTTAGAGATGAAGTAAATGCGATGTCTAAGAAATATTTCTCTCAACACTTTGCACAACTATCCCATAAGATATACCACGAACTCAATGATACAGAAGCTGCACTCAAGCAAGCTTGGGGTGCTTTAGTACTAGACATCAACTGGATATCTTTCAAATACAGTATGCTTCTATTTATTAAGTACTTAATTGCTTACAAAGTGATTCGCAAGTGGGTAGAAAAATTTAGCTAAATCAATTGAGTACTATAATTAATAGGGCAATGTTTCGCAAGCATTGCTGAAATTCCGCAATACTTATCCATCGACAAAGAAACAGCACGCTTCAATTTGTCTTCATCTTCTGGTTGAACATCGCAGTGATATACCAAATCAATATGAGTAAATGTTTTAGGATGGTCTTCGGTTTGATCTGCTTCAGCAGTAACTTCTAGTTTTGTGAAAGCCACTTTCATTTTATTCAAAATATCAATCACGTCTATTGCACTGCAACCGCATAGTGAAGCCAGTAATAATCGTTTAGGGTTCATACCACTATCTAATCCACCGTTTTCTTTTGAAGTGTCAATTCTTACTACATGACCATCTTCTCCTGTTGCATCAAAAGCCAATGCTTCTTTCCAATTCAAACTTACTTTCATAGTTTTTATTTTCAATGTATTTATACAAACTTATTTATCACCGAACGTTTTATACTAGCTGTTTCTCAACAAAGCTCCAGTCTACTAAATTGAACCAGTAATTAATATAGTCAGGACGTTTATTTTGGTACTTTAAGTAATATGCGTGTTCCCAAACATCTAAGGCTAATAATGGCTTTCCTTTTAATTCGCTAATATCCATCAAGGGGTTGTCTTGATTGGATGTTGACCCACAAATTAATTTTCCATTGGTACTTTGAACCAACCATGCCCATCCACTCCCAAATCTATTTTTTGCAGCATCTGAAAACTGTGTCTTAAATGCTTCAACTGATCCGAATGATTGGTTGATGGCCGTTAATATTTTTCCTGTTGGCATACTGCTGCTTCCAGGCTTCATGCACTTCCAAAAAAATTCATGATTAAAGTGACCACCACCATTGTTACGCATCTTGGCTGAATACTTACTTATTTTTTGCATTAAGTTTTCTAAAGTAACGGCGGACGTATTTACTTTTTCAGCTACACAGGCATCTGCTAAATTTTTTGCATAAGCAGCAGCATGTTTGCTATAATGGATTTCCATGGTGGTAGCGTCTATAAATGGTTCCAATGCATTATAGGCATAAGGTAAAGGCTGTTGTGTAAAGCTACTGCCTTCTGCAGCGGATGCAAACTTGGGTAAAATGCTCATGCCAATACCTGCCGCTATTGTTGCTTTACCACTGTTTTGTAAGAACAGTCTTCTATTGTATTTACGCATGTTAATTATTTTTTTGTTTCTTAAAGGTAGCCAAAAATTTACGTAGCCCTTTGAAATTGCGGTAGTAGAACTCTTGGTTAAACAATTGCGAATCGTGCATGGCTTTATAAATTAAAAAAGCACTGATAGGAACTAAAATAAAAGTGCTTAACCACATTCCAATAAGGGCATTGGTTTGACCTGATCGTACAAATTTTTCTCCAAACGTATTGAGCAAATGAAATAGCACAAAGAATACGATGGCAAATACCATCGGCGTTCCCAATCCTCCCTTACGAATAATTGAACCCAACGGAGCACCAATTAAAAACATGACCAAACAAGCAACGGAAAGGGTAAATTTTTTGTGCCATTCAATCTCATGCAATTGCATAGATAAATACTTGATTTTATAATCTTCAGCCATTACCGATACTGATCCTTTAACGGTTGCCAATTGATTGGCTGCAGCATCAACTAGTTGTTGTTCTAAACTATCGGGAAAAAATTTTGCTGGTTTTACTTTGGGCAAGGGCTTAGCTATTTTACTCCAACCTGTATCTGCATATCTAGTAAAACGTAAATATGGACTAACTTCTAATTGTGCTTTTTTTGCATAAAAAGTATCAATATGATCTAAGGAATCAATGGCCGAATTCAATTGTCGAATACTTAACATTTTTGGATCATAAAATGCAGAGTCTTCTGTTTTATTCATTTGAAAACTCTTTAAGTCGAACACTTTTTTATATTCCTTAAAACCCATTCTGGTAAACTCTGTTTCAATTACTCCTCTTGGCCCTTTCTCTTGATACCTCCAGCCATTCTTTAAAATGAATTCTAAGAATTGCTTGTCTTTAGAAACACGCATCACCCCACTTTCCGCCACCATGATATTGTCTTGCAAATAATAACCCTTTTCAAATATGACAACATCATGTATAATGCTATCATTCTTTTCTTTCTTGCCAAGTTTAATAATAAACCCATCAATCTTATCGTAGAAAACACCTTCTTTAATATCAATGGACGGCTTCGAAACAATGATATCGTATTTAAGTGCAGACAGTTTCAATTGCGTAACAGGTATAATATTGTTTGCAAACAAAAAAGCAATACCGCAAACAAAAAAAGTAAATACCAATAAAGGGCGCATGAATCTGGTGAGTGAAATACCTGCGGCTTTAATGGCAACCAACTCAAATTTCTCACCTAAGTTTCCAAATGTCATGATGGAAGAAAAGAGCAATGCCAGGGGCAATGCCATGGGTACCCAAAATAATGCTACTAAGCCCACCAACTTCAAAACGGTCACTAAGTCTAAGCCTTTTCCAACTAAATCATCTATGTACAACCAAAAAAATTGCATGGTTAGCACAAATAGGGAAATGGCAAATGCAGCAATAAAAGGACCAATAAATGATCGAATAATTAATATGTCTAGTTTTTTAATCACAATAGCTGTCTTAATATTGCTGTATGAGCGCTGCAAAAGTAACACTTTCGCCAAAGGAACTGGAACTGGTTAATAATGCCGACTGGATTTTAACAAAGAACCATATTATCCAGAAGGTAAATGACCTGTTTAGTGCCCTTGCCAATGGGTATAGACAGGAATATTTGCAGCACGATGCTTTCTCAAAAAGTCCTGTATTTGATATTCCCCCCAAAATATCTAAGGGAGAGCAATACCAGTTGCTTCCTTATTTGATGCTAGACTTCCCCAGGTGTTTTACCGATACCGATATTTTTGCTATTCGCACTTTTTTTTGGTGGGGCAATCATTGTAGTATTCACTTAATATTAAAAGGGAAATTCTTAGCGCAGTATGGCCCTTCTATTGATCGCTATTTCCAATTATATGGGAAGTACGGAGTTGAAACCAAGGACTGGTGCATCGGTATTGCCCAAGACCCCTGGCAGCATCATTTTGAAAAGGACAATTATGTTTCCATTCAAGACTGGAATGGCTACAGTGTAACCATGCTTCCCTTTTTAAAATTGGCAAAAAAAATCCCACTGGAAGAGTGGGACGATATTGAAGTATTTATGTTGAATAATTTTAAAAAGATGTTAACCATCTTAACCGACTATTAAGAACCCAATCTATGGAATAGCTCCTTGGTTTGGTAGCCCCACAATTGGCTCTGGTCTTTGATTTCACTCTTTTCTGCAAAATCTTTTACCACCAAAATTGTCTGATTAGAAATTTCGGTTTTTTCAATTTTGAATTCAAAATATTCATTCTTGTCACTATGTAACCAACGGAAACGAATAAATTTATTTTCTTCTTTATCTAACACTTCTGCTTTTTCTGGCACACCGCCATCCCATGAAAAACTGTAGACGTTTTCCCACTCATCTACTTTGTCTGCAAACCATTCTTGCAGGCCAGCAGGAGTAGCTAAAAACTCATATAATATAACTGGGGAACATCTAACCGGGAATTCTAATGTAAATAGTTGCTTCTTGCTCATTATTTCGCTTTTACCATCTAGGTATGTGCAATGATATTAAATAATACCTATTACCCAAATGTTTTTTTATAAAATCCAATTTTTAATGTTATAAATACTTGTATATGTAAATAATTGTTCATTTAATTGTTTCAAAATCATTGTTTTAACATTTTATTTTTTGAAAACTGTGGAAAATGTTAAATTAGGGTTAGTTCATTTTTTACCAAACTTAATCTAGTTGTTATGGGTATGCGCCAACTCAAAATAACCAAGTCGATCACCAATCGTGAATCGCAGAGTCTAGAAAAGTATTTACAAGAAATTGGTAAAGTAGACCTCATTGAACCAGAGGAAGAAGTTCAATTGGCGTTAAAAATTAAAGAAGGAGACACCAAAGCATTGGATCGTCTTGTTAAAGCAAATCTTCGATTTGTTGTATCAGTTGCTAAACAATACCAGAACCAAGGACTTACTTTATCAGACTTAATTAATGAAGGCAATTTGGGATTGATTAAAGCCGCCATGCGTTTTGACGAAACCAAGGGATTTAAATTTATTTCATATGCGGTTTGGTGGATTAGGCAAAGCATTCTTCAATCCTTGGCCGAGCAAAGTAGAATTGTTCGATTGCCATTGAATAAAGTGGGTTTAACAAACCGAATCAGTAAAGCCTATCAATATTTGGAACAGGAATATGAAAGAGAACCTACTGCACAAGAGTTGGCCGATTTTTTAGACATGCCCATTGAAGAAGTATCTGCTACTATGAAAGCAGGATTTAGACATGTGAGTATGGATTCTCCTATCAGCAGTGGAGAAGATATTACATTGATTGATTTATTAGAAAATACCAATGAAGCAAAAACCGACGAAAAGTTGGTGTATCATGAGTCATTGCATGTAGAAATAGAAAGAAGTTTGGGAACCTTAACCGACCGTCAAAAAAAAGTGCTCTGTTTTTTCTTTGGCATTGGGGTAGACCGAGCACTCAGTTTAGAAGATATTGGCACTCGGTTTAATTTGACCCGTGAAAGAGTAAGGCAAATCAAAGACAAAGCAATCAACAAATTACGATCTGCCAATAGAGCCAGGCAACTGCGCTATTATTTAGGATAAAACTAGTTAGGTGTAGTTGTTGTACTTCCCTTTTCAATTAAAGATGCAATGGTTTTGTCGATCCAATTAGGTAGTGATAAACTGTACCCTGTTGCATGAAACTGCACTGCTCCATTTTGATCAACTACCACATTGGTTGGAAATGAATTGATGCCAAACCCCTGTGTAATCCATCTTCCTCCATCTACAATTTTGTAATTAAATGGGGTGGTTTTTAAAAAGTCAAGTAAATCAGA
>CALRUG020000010.1:0-36779 GCA_943371295.1 Synechococcus sp. UW140
TTCCATATTATTATTTTACAAACAAAAGTTTCGTGGCAGCAACAATTAATACACTTGCTAAAATAAATTTCAGTTGATTGGACTGCAATTTTTTTGAACCAATATATGCCCCCAACCAACCTCCTAATAATACAAATACAATAATCGCATAAGTAGACTGGTCTAGTTCGAATCCTTTTTTAAACTGCCCAAACATTCCTGCTGCTGAATTCAAAAATATAAAAATTGCACTCAAAGCTGCTGTTTGTTGTTGTGTAGACCAACCCATCAAAAGTAATAGTGGCGATAATAATATGCCCCCGCCCATTCCAATCATTCCAGATACCAGTCCAATAAATGCTCCTGCAATACTCAACCAATACCACTTAGGTGCAGGTTTATTATTATTTGCTTTATTTAAAAACAATATCCTTGCTACAGCAATTAATAAGACTACTGCTAATATTTTTTTATACAATCCTTCCGAAATAGGCATAATACTACCTATATAAGCAAATGGAATAGAAGTAGCAATTAATGGCCAAAGTAAGGAAGACTTAAAATGTTTGGCTTTATAAAAAGAGATAAAAGCAATACAAGAAACCAATAAATTCAATATTAAAGCAGTAGGTTTAATTACGCTTGCATTAAAATTAAAAATGGCCATTAAAGCTAAATAACCACTTGCCCCTCCATGTCCTACTGCTGCATATAAAAAAGCAATCACAAAAAAGGCCAATCCATAAAGTACAATTTCTTCCATACCCTTTTCTTTAAAATAAATGAGCTGTTACAAGTTGATCTTTATGAAAAAATGAATCATCCGAAGGTAGCTCTATCCAACAATTGGCATTAGAAAACGCACCCACTTGATAGGAAGCCTGCGCTGGTAAAATAGTCACATAGCCATCTTTAAAAAATCCTTTTAAGAAAAAATCCAACCCAGGTTTCTTCGTAAATGCATCTGTTAACAACGCTTGTGTTGGAGCATTCGGTTGTTTGCCTTCCATTAATTTGATTGCAGGTAATACATACTGATGAAAACAATGTAAAACGGAACTGGGGTTTCCAGGTAATCCAAATACCAATTGCTCTTTATATGTTCCAAAGAGTAAAGGTTTCCCTGGCTTCTGTTTAACTCCATGAAACAAAATATCAATGCCTTCTTTTTTGCAAGCTTCTGCAACAAAATCATAATCACCCACACTCACTCCACCTGTAAGCAATACCATGTTCGACTGATTCAATGCTTTTCTCATTGCTAGTAAAGTTTCTTCTAACGTATCGTTCACATGAACAATAGACAAGCTATTTACTCCAGCCGATTGTAAAGCTGCTGCAAGACCAATTGAATTAGATTCATATACCTGACCAAATTGAAGAGGCGCTCCGGGTTGAACCAACTCATTACCTGTAATGATTAATGTAATGGAAGGGGCTGGATATACCGAAACCGTTGTAATACCTAAACTAGCCATCATAGCTATTTGGTAAGGATGTAAACAAGTACCTTTTGCAATTACTAAATCTCCTTTTTCAATTGATGAGCCAATGGCTCTAATGTTCAATCCTGTCTCAGCTGTTTTTTGTACAATTTGAATCGATTCTCCCAAATTGCTAACCCACTCTTTTTGTATAATACAATCTGCACCAACTGGTACTGGACCACCTGTAAATACTTTAATGGTATGCCCTTCTTTTAATTCCAATTGTTTGAATGTACCGGCTGGTAATTCATCTTGAATGGGCAGTACCTCATCAATATTTTTTAATTGAATGGCATAACCATCCATAGAAGATTGTGTAAAAGAAGGCATGGCAATTGGGCTCTGTATATTGTCAGCAGTTACCATTCCAACAGCATTGATTAATGGCATACAAACTGGATCCAAAGGCTTTGCCTGAGAATACACCCATTGTCTTGCTTCATTTACAGTTATCATATCAGTTTATTAACCACCAATTGCAATCATACTTCGATTATGTAATTCGCTAGTATCAATTTTCTCAAACTCTTTAGAGAACTGTCCACCCAATTCTCGTTGCTTACTAGCAATTGACTGTTTTATTAATGGGAGTATATCTACGCCCTCCCTCATTGGAGTTAATAAATCAGTTTCGGATGAAGAGAATAAACAATTTTTTATTTTTCCATCTGCAGTAAGTCTTATTCTATTACAGGTACTACAGAAAGGATTGCTCATTGTGCTTATGATAGCAAAGCTTCCTTGATGTCCTTCAATTTTAAATCGCTTGCTGGTATCATTAGGTTCATTTTCAGCAGGTGAAATAGGGTATTTCGACCCAATTAATTCCAACATTTCTTGCAAGGTTACCAGCTTATCACTGTTCCATTTATTTCCATCAAATGGCATAAACTCAATAAGTCTAATTTGAATAGGAACATGTTTGGTCCATTCAATAAAATCCAATATCTCCATTTCATTCATCCCCTTTACCACCACCATATTCACTTTAACAGTAAAGTTGTTCTTCAATAACAAATCAATATTTTCTCTTACTATACCGAATTGATCTCGACGTGTAAGCAATTGAAACTTTTCTTGCTTCAAAGTGTCTAGACTAATATTAATTGATTTTACCCCAGCATTTTTTAAAACATCAATGAACAAATGAATTCGCGTAGCATTAGTAGTGATGGTTAATGCCACCCCAAGTTTTCCCAAAGCTTCTATTATTTCTGCTGCATCTTTTCTAACCAAGGGCTCTCCCCCAGTTAATCTTATTTTTTTAACCCCTTGCTGAACAAACAAAGTAGCCATTGCAATAATTTCTTCCTTTTGCATTAATTGCTTATTCGGCATAAATGCATAGTCTTCTTCGGGCATGCAATAGAAGCAACGCAAATTGCAATTATCCGTTAGAGAAATACGCAAATAATCGTGCACCCTATTATATTGATCAATCAACATTGTAGTCATTTATTTTTTTACAAAACCGCTCATAATCATCCATCGTATCAATATCTAATTCCCCACTTTCAAATTCAATGGTTTCAATATCACTAGGGAATTGTTGCAATATAACACGTGCTCCCTTATCACCCGTTAAATTGTATAAATGGTTGAAATAAGCTGAACTCAATAGAACCGGGGTTCCTTGAACCCCATTATAAGCGGAAGCGATGATTCCTTTTTTTGTTTGTTGGTGTTTGTTGATTAAACTCAACAAAATTGAACGATTTAAGAAGGGTTGATCAGACACTACAATGACCATAAAGTCTAGGTCTGGACAAGCTTTTAATAATGCTGTAAGGCCTACTTGTATTGAGCTACTCATTCCTAATGGATAATCTAGATTCCGAATGATGGCAACCTTCTCTGTGCTTATTTGTGCTTGAATTAAATCGTGATAATGCCCAGTTACTAATTGAACAGAAGTAGGCTCAAGAGAACTGACTTCTTGAACTAAATGGGCCAATATGGTTGTTCCTTTATAAGGCAAGAGCATTTTGGCCTTCCCCATCCTAGAAGCTTGCCCAGCAGCCAATATCAGTACACCCCATTTCATACCGTTGCATGTATAGGTGTATTCTTCCACTTTAAATGTTGAGCTTGCTTGCCTTCAATTACTGCCATGATTTCAGCACAAACAGACAATGCAATTTCAGCAGCAGTTTCTGCACCCAAGTCTAAACCAGTTGGTCCATAAATATGATTCAATTGATCTTCACTGAAATATGTACCAATAGCGGCTAAATCATTTAATAAACGGGTTCTTTTAGCCGCAGGACCTAATAATCCAATATAGGGCAGTTTGTTATTAACTAAAGCAGCCAACATTCCTAAATCATAATTATAGTTATGTGTCATCAATACGATGGCTGTTCTATGATCAAAATCCAATTGATGTATTACTTCTTCTGGTTTCCCTACTAGAATTTTATTTGCATTACCAAAACGGTGTGCATTTGCATGGGTGGGTCTTCCATCCACTACAGTTGTGCTCCACCCAATTAATCTTGCCATAGTTTCTAAAGGCATGGTATCATTTCCCGCACCCACAATAATCAGGGAGATTGCTGGTGATGCGTATTCTATAAATAATACTTGGTTACCATCTTCTGTATCAATGGTTAAATGCTCCGATTTTTTATTTGCCAAAACATTTTCAAAAATGGGCCCTAAGTGTTTGATGTATTTTTCTTGAACAGTTTCTGGAATTAATGTTCCCCAATGACTGCCATGATCTGTGTGATATCCAGTAACCAAAATAGATGGCACTCGAGATAATATGATTTTTCTAAAAGAATCAATGAGTAAATCATTACTCGAGTCAATGGGCTCAAACAGGATTCTCACTATACCATTACAGCCCAGTTGAACACCTAATTTTGCGTCGTCTTCATCAGTGGTATCATATACAACTAGCTTCTTCCTTCCTTGATTAATTGCCAATGCAGCTTTTCTGAGGGCATCACCTTCTAAACAACCTCCACTAATTGCTCCTGTAAATTGTCCATCTTCTGTAACCAACATTCTTGCGCCAGGTCTCCTATAAGAAGATCCTTCAACATGAACTACTGTGGCTAAAGCCATTTTAAGCCCCAACAATTTAGCCTTCTCATAAGCTTGAACAATATCACTTAATTCTTTCATGAACGAATAGCTTAAGGTCTCAGTTGCTTTACTTGTGAAGGAAGAATGGGTTTTAGATTTTTATTGCCCCAGCTATTATTGATATAATTCAGCACATCTGCAATTTCTTCGTCCGATAAATAATCTTGCGCTGGCATCATCAAATTGTAAACAATTCCATTTACTTTAATTTCTCCAGATTGACCTTTTAAAATAACATTGATCAAATCTTTTGGTGGACGTTTTAAAAAATCAGATTTAGCAACTGGTGGAAATGCACCTTCCATTCCCTTCCCATTTTCCATATGGCAATTGATACAATTATTGGCATACACTAACTTTCCATTAGCAATGCTCTTAGCCATATTTGCCGGTTGTATAAAAGCAACCGAGCCAAAAACAAATAGGGATAGTGCACTCAATATCATCCATCTTTTCATTCTTATGCAATTTTGTTAATGTCAAAAGGTAGTCTTCTAATTCTCTTTCCTGTTGCTGCAAAAATTGCATTACATAAAGCAGGGGCAAAAGGTGGTAATCCTGGCTCTCCAACTCCTTTTATTTTACTTCCACCATTGGCCAAAATATGTACTTCTACTTTTGGCATTTCATTAATGCGAACCAATGGATTATTATGGAAATTAGATTGAACAGTAGCGCCTTTATCAAAAGTAATTCCTCCTTTAATTGCGGCAGTTAAAGCCATTACTGCAGAACCTTCTACTTGCGCTCTTGTATTATCTGGATTAACAACTGTACCCAAATCAATTACTGCATAAACTTTTTCAATTTTCACACCGGTTCCTTTTTTAGATACTTCAATTACAAAGCCGGCTTGACCTGCAAAAAATTCATATTGTGCAACACCTCTTCCCCATCCTGCAGGTAATTTTTTATCCCAATTGGAAACTTCTTTTAGTTTATTTAAAATCTGTTTGGTATCAGAATCTTTGGTAAGCATTTCTAAACGAAATGCCATCGGATCTTTTTTAGCAGCAACGGCCATTTCATCTAAGAAACATTCGTGTGAAAATGCCAATGTGGTACTTGTTACCGCTCTCCATGCAGCTAAAGGAATATGTACATAATGATGAACATACAAATTTTTCATATGCTCTATTTCATATTTCTGCTCACTGATTCCCTCGGTCATTGTTCCATCCGCCTTAGTTACATCGTAATCCTTCTTCATGTCTAATGTAGGTGAGATTACTTTATGTTGAAATGCGATGGCTTTACCATTGGCATCCAACGCCCCTTTCATTGCAGAAAAAGTCAAGGGTCTAAAAGGTCCCTGTCGGGTATCATCTTCTCTGCTCCAAATTGACTTCACAGGCTTACCCACTTTCTTACTTAATTGAACCGCTTCATGTATATAATCTGGATACAATCTTCTTCCAAAACCACCTCCATTAAAAAATACATTCAATTTTAAGTCTTCTTGCTTCACACCATATATCCTAGAAAAATCATTCATCACACTTCCAGGAACTTGTGTAGAAGTCCAGATTTCTAATTTATTTCCCTCTTGCCAACTCGCCAAACAGTTCATTGGTTCTATAGGGGAATGCGATACGATTGGCGTTTCATAGAATGCAGTTAACTGCGTAGGTGCTTCAGCAAAGGCTTTATCAAAATTACCTTGCTGGTGTTCTACAGCCCCTTCTTTCTTGGCAGCCTCTCTTAAACTATTTTCATAATCCTTTGAATTAAACGTATCGTTGCCCTGGTGATCCCATTTTACAACCAAGGCTTTTCTTCCTTGCACAGCCGCCCAATAATTTTCAGCAATGACTGCTACCCCTTCCGATTTATAAATCCCATGAATTCTCTCACAAGTTTCTACAGCTATCACCCCTTTCACTTTTTTAGCAGCTGTTGCATCAAAGCTGATCAATTTACTACCCAACACTTTACATCGTTCTATCGAAGCATATACCATTCCTGGAACACTCGCATCAATTCCAAACTTAGCAGTTCCATTCACTTTTAATGGAACATCAGGTCTTGGTGCAGACTTGCCTAATATCTTAAAATCTTTTGCGTCTTTTAAGGTTGGATTTTTAGGTGCTTCTAGTTTGGATGCTGCTTCAACCAATTCACCGTATCCTAATTTTTTGCCAGAAGGACGATGTACCACTGCAGCATTTTCTGCATAACATTCTGAAACTGGAACGCCCCAAGTATTACTAGCTGCTTTAATCAACATCTCTTTAGCAGCAGCACCTACTTTACGCAAACTGGTATAGTTGGTTCTTACCGAAGAACTACCCCCAACAAACTGCGCAGGGCCATATTTTTTTTCTCCACCTGTTTGCTTGATCACTAATTTATCCATTGCCACTTCTAATTCCTCCGCAATTAAAGCTGGGATAGATTGGTAGGTTCCTTGACCAATTTCTGGCTTAGTATTAAAAATAGTTACTAGCCCTGTTTGATCAATCATCACCATTGGTGACAATTCAAAAGAAGCGGCAGAAGTACCTAAATTTTCAATAACAGATTTACCATCTGCTTTAACGCCAAAGCCCATTACCAATCCTGCTCCAGTTAAACCTGTAAGGCGTAAAAAGTTTCTGCGATTTATTTGACTATTTTGCTGATTCATTGCTTAATTTTTTTGAATTACTTAATCATATCTGCAGCGCGATGGATGGCACTACGAATGCGTTGATATGTTCCACATCTGCAAAGATTTCCTTGCATGGCTGCATCAATATCCGCATCAGTTGGATTGGGTTTGGCTTTTAATAAAGCAGTAGCGCTCATGATTTGTCCGGATTGACAATAACCACACTGAGGCACTTGTAATTCTACCCAAGCATTTTGAATAGCTTCCGTTATTTTATCTTTCATTCCCTCAATGGTAGTGATCTTTTTACCTACTGCTGCTGCAACAGGAAAACTACAGGATCGTACTGGTTTTCCATCTACGTGTACGGTACAGGCACCACATTGTGCCATTCCACAACCAAATTTGGTTCCAGTTAGTCCAACCATATCTCTGATTGCCCATAATAAAGGCATATCTGAACTGGCATCCACTTGATAAGAAGTGTTATTAATATTCAATGTTATCATGGCAAAAAATTTCAGTATGAAGTTAAGCTAAAGCAGCGTATCATGCAACCCAGTTTACCTATTAAAAATTAGTCTAATAAAAAGGTTTCATGCATATCTGGAATAATCACTTCTTTAAAATGCTTTCGTCTTAAACGAGCAGCAAAATCAATTTGGACTTCATGCTCACCATGAACCAAAAACAATTTTCTTACTAATTCAGGATTTTGACAAGATAGAAACTGACACAAGTCTTCATAATCACCGTGCGCACTCATACTACGCATTACCCCTATTTCAGCATTTACCGGATACAACTCACCAAATATTTTTACTTCTTTTTGACCCGCCGTTAATCGGCCACCTAAGCTATAAGGATCACAATATCCTACCATCAAAATAGTAGTACTTTCCTTCTCAATATTCCGCATGATATGATGCTTTACCCTTCCAGCATCTGCCATACCACTGGCAGAAATGATTACACAGGGTGAATCGTTTTCGTTCAACTTTTTACTCTCTTCAACCGTTTTAATAAAATTCAATGTTTTAAAATCAAAAGGATCATGATCATGCTCCATGATTTTTTTAACTCTTTTATTATAGTTGGCAGGAAATTGTTTTAATAGTTCAGTTGCTTCCCTACTCAAGGGACTATCTACATACACCGGTATTGAAGGCAATCTGTTTTCTACTTCTAATTGATTCAATGCATACAATATTTCTTGTGTTCTACCTACACTAAATGCAGGTATAATCAATTTTCCTTTTTTCTCCACGCAAGTATGCATCATCCACTTAAGGATGGTATCGGTAATACCAAAAACTTCATCGTGCAACTTATTTCCATAAGTGCTTTCTAAAATAATATAGTCTGCTTGATCAAATGGATCTGGAGATCTTAAAATGGCATCGTTGTATCTACCGACATCGCCACTAAAAGTAATTTTATTTGTTTTTCCATCTTCTATCACTCTTAAATGAACTGCGGCTGAACCAATGATATGCCCTGCATCTGTAAAACAAACAGACACTTCTTCGTCAATTTTGATCCAATGATTGTATTCAACAAATTTAAACAAGGAGAGTGCAACAGCGGCATCCTCTAAATCATACAAGGGTTCATAAGGAGGTAGCCCTTTTTTTGCTCTACGTTTATTGATAAACTTAGTATCATCTCTTTGTATGATAGCAGAATCTTCTAACAGTATTTCAGCTAATGCCTTGGTAGCAGGCGTTGAATAAATCGTACCCTTAAATCCTTCTTTAACCAACTTAGGTATTAATCCAGAATGATCAATATGTGCATGGGATAAAATCAGGTAACTAATTTCAGTTGCATCAAAACCGAATTTTGCGTTTAATTCTTCAGTATGCTTACCCATCCCTTGGAATAAACCACAATCTAATAATATTTTTTTGCCACTTTTTAAAGTCACTAAATGCTTAGAACCAGTAACCGTTCTAGCAGCACCATGAAAAGAAATTTTCATAACTATTTTGATTTAAAACTCCAAGTGATATAAAATTCTGCAACCACTTCACCATTGCTATTGGTGCCTATAGATTTACAAACAATCGTTTTACCTTCTTTAGTTTGAATGGCTTCCTCTATAGTTCGTGCAACCAATAAACCATCTGTGCAAGTAAATGCAATTAACCCAGTTGCTTTCTTTACAAATTTTGCTTCTAATCCAACTACCAACATACTCACCGCAGGTGTTCGTTTATAGGTTTGCCCTACGGGGAACAAACCCGTACTCATTTCTGCAGCCATTGCTTGAACAGCAAAGTACATAGACTTAAAGGGATTCTGATTGATCCACCCGTGTTTTACCAAAATCACGGTTTTGGTTTCATCAATGTAACCAATTTTCAACCCAGCAATAAATGCAGCAGGTAATTTTACTAATTTAAAAAAAGCAAAACGGATTGGATTCGTGATGATTTTTTTGAAAGCTGTAAACTGAGGATTCATGACTCAATTTAACCAATATTCCCCTTACAACAAGAGTGCTGCCAACAAATAATCCGCTAATAAAATTAAAATACAGCTTACTACAACTGCACTTGTACTTGCACGTCCAATTTCAAGTGCCCCTCCTTTTACATAGTATCCATAATAAGCAGGAATACTACTGATGATAAATGCGAAAGTATAGGCTTTATATAATGCGAAGTTGATATTGTAGAAATTCAAATTTTGTCTTAGGCCAATATCAAAAGTATCATTCGCTAGTATTCCAGCAAGTGCGCCTGCAGTTCTACCACCCCATATACCCAACACTGCAGAAATCACAATCAAACAAGGAACAACAATAAGGGCTCCTAAAATTTTAGGTAAGACCAAATAAGCTTTGGTATTAATACCCATGATTTCTAAAGCATCAATTTGTTCACTTACTCGCATATTGCCTAATTCACTGGAAATTTTACTACCAATCACTCCAGCTAAAACAATGCTTAATACAGTAGGCGATAATTCTAAAATCATACTATCTCTTACAATTTGTGCAATAGTACTTTGAGGCACTAATGGACTTACTAATTGGTAAGCAGTTTGTATAGTTGTTACCGCTCCAAGAAATATGGAAATAATTATGACAATAGGTAATGCCCCCATTCCTATTTCTACGCTTTGGTGCATGAACTCTTTCCAGTACATTCTAAAGTTCTCTGGTTTAGAAAACATGCCTTTCAGCATTAATAAGAACTTACCTAAATGAGTGAAAAAATTCATAGAATAAAGATAGGTTTATAATTAGTTAGTCGTTTTCTTGTTTTTTCTTCTGCTTTTCCACCATGAACTTCTTTGTACTTCTTCCGCAGTATCTACCCTGGTTTTCATTTGGGCATCTACCACGGCCACCAATGCCATATTAATAATATTTCGAACGCTACTACCTAATTGCAATACGTGAACGGGCTTCTTCAAACCCAATAAGATTGGGCCAATGGCATCTGCGCCCCCTACTTCTTTCAATAAATTATACGCCACATTACCTGCAGTTAAATTAGGGAACATCAAAACATTCACTTCCTGCTCTACTAAATCACTAAAAGGATAATTGTCTCTCAATATTTCTTTATTAAATGCAAGACTTCCCTGCATTTCGCCATCCACAATCAAATTAGGATCTCTTTGTTTCAATATTCTAGTTGCATCGGCTACCAATCTGGCTTCTGCAGAATCACTACTACCAAAATTGCTATAACTCAACATAGCTACTCTTGGTGTGAGGTTAAAGCTTCTCACTTCTTTGGCTACCATTTGTGTGATATCTGCTAATTCTTCTGCAGTTGGATGAAAATTGACCGTTGTGTCTGCCAAAAACAAAGGGCCTTTTTTGGTTAACAACAAATACATACCAGCAATTTTTTTAACCCCTTCTTCTGTTCCAATGATTTGCAAAGCAGGTCTTATCGCTTCGGCATAGTTTTTAGTTAATCCCGACAACATTGCATCAGCGTCTCCTGTTTCAACCATCATACAACCAAAATGGTTTCTATCTTTCATCACTTTCATACTCTCGTGATGATTAAATCCTTTTCGTTGACGCTTTTTAAAGAACAACTCTCCATAGAATTCTCTCTTCGCTTCCATTGCGTCACTTCTAGGGTCTACAATTGGTAGGTCAGATAAGTCTATGCTATTTTCTTCTGCAATTCGATTGATTTTTTCAGGATCTCCTAATAAAATAGGATAAGCTATACCCTCATCGTAAATGATGGTTGCAGCTTTTAAAATCTTTAGATTATCTGCTTCTGCAAACACCAAACGCTTTGGATCTCTTCTGGCTTTATTACTTACTACCCTAAATAATTGATTATCTAAACCTAATCGTTTATTTAATTCCAAAACATATGCATCCCAATTGGATATATTTTTTTGTGCAACACCACTCTCCATTGCTGCTTTTGCAACAGCTGGTGCAATGGTGCTTAACAATCTAGGATCTAACGGTTTTGGAATGATATACAATGGACCAAAACTCATATTGCTTTGGTTATAAGCCAAGTTCACAATATCGGGCACAGGGGTTTTTGCCAAATCAGCTAATGCTCTAACAGCAGCCAATTTCATGGCTTCATTAATTTGGGTTGCCCTAACATCTAAAGCACCTCTAAAAATATAAGGGAAGCCCAATACATTATTTACTTGGTTAGGATAATCAGATCTTCCAGTGGCCATAATAATATCTTTCCTAACTGCAACAGCATCTTCATAAGTTATTTCAGGATCTGGATTAGCCATAGCAAATACGATCGGATTTTTAGCCATTGACTTAACCATCTCTTGCGTAACTACATTTCCTACACTCAATCCTAAAAATACATCGGCATCTTTCATGGCTTTAGCCAAGGTCCAATCGGATTTTTTAACCGCAAATTTTTCACGACCCTTACCTAAATCAGTTCTATCTTGATGTAATACCCCATCTTTATCAAATACAATAAAGTTTTCATGACGGGCACCTAATGCAACATATAAATTAATACAAGCCATTGCAGCAGCACCCGCACCGTTAATTACAAATCGAACTTTATCAATTCTCTTTTTTTGCAATTCCAATGCATTCAACATGGCAGCGCTACTAATAATAGCTGTTCCATGCTGATCATCGTGCATCACAGGAATTTTCATTTGCTCTTTGAGTTGTTGTTCAATATAAAAACACTCAGGAGCTTTAATATCTTCCAGATTAATACCACCGAAAGTTGGTTCTAATGATTTTACTATTTGAACAAATTTTTCCGGATCTTTTTCATTGATTTCAATATCAAACACATCTATGTCAGCAAAAATTTTGAACAAAACCGCTTTCCCTTCCATCACGGGCTTACTGGCTTCAGGACCAATATCTCCCAATCCAAGAACCGCAGTACCATTGGTAATTACGCCAACCAGGTTGCCTTTTGCAGTGTATTTATAAATGTTTTCAGGATTCTCTTTAATTTCTTTACAAGGTTCTGCAACACCGGGACTATAAGCCAATGAAAGATCTCTTTGGGTTTTTGCTTCCTTAGTTGGAATCACTTCAATTTTACCAGGTCTACCACTTGAATGATATTCCAATGCTTGTTCTCTGCGTAATTTAGATTGCTTATTATCAGACATAAATATGTTTCGTTGTAAACTATTTTGTTAAACTAATTCCCAAATAAGCCATCATGCCAGCACCTATTTCAATGGCTGATTCATCTATGTCAAATTTAGGGGTATGAACTTGATGGATAATACCTTTTGATTCATTGCGAACCCCGAGTCTAAAGAAACACCCCGGTATCACTTGAGTATAGTATCCAAAATCTTCTGCACCCATGCGCAATTCAGTTTCTTCCACATGTTCTTTGCCCATATAATCGTTGGCCAATTGCCAGGCTGCTTCAGTAAAATTAGGATCATTGTCAACTGTAGGATACCCAATATCAATATGCAAATCAATTTCAGCACCCATACTTTCCACCAAACCAATTGCTTGCTTTCTTATTAATTCATGTGCCTTGTATCTCCAAGTTTCATCCATGGCCCTGAATGTTCCCATCAACTTTACTTCACTAGGAATTACATTAGTTGTATTTCCTCCTTGTATAGAACAAATTGATAACACAGATGGAGAAATGGGACTATTATTTCTAGAAATAATTTGTTGTAAACTCACGATTAATTGAGAAGCAATCAATACGGTATCCGCAGTTAAATGAGGTGCGGCAGCATGACCACCTTTGCTTTTAATGGTAATGTAAATTTCATCGGCACTAGCCATTACACGTCCCTTTCTAAAACTGAGCTTACCTATGTCTAAACCAGGATGAACATGCAAAGCAACAATACCATCAGGTCTAGGATTCTCTAAAACACCCTCCTTAATCATATAACTGGCTCCGCCAGGATTTCTTTCTTCCCCGGGTTGAAACAATAGTTTAATCGTTCCTTCCCATTCTGCTCGTAAATCATTTAGAATACGTGCCGCTCCTAATAATACAGTTGTATGTACGTCATGCCCACATGCATGCATCACTCCCTTATTCAGTGATTGATAGGATACGTCATTTTCTTCTTGAATAGGAAGGGCATCCATATCTGCCCGCAACGCAATTACTTTAGCAGAAGGATTTTTTCCTTCAATGGTGGCCAATATACCGGTAGTTGCTTTCACTTCAAAACGAATACCCATTTTGGTTAATTCATTTTGTACGAAAGCCGATGTTTTAAATTCTTGATAACTCAGTTCAGGATTGGCATGCAAATGATGTCTGATGCCAATCAGTTCTGGTGCAATAGTATGAGCGAGTGCTTTAATTTTTTCTTTTATCATGCTGATTGCTTAACTATTCTTGTTCTTCTTCTGGTGGAGTATATTCAATGGTATCTTCTACGATATAAATTCCTTTGGGGAAAAATTTACTGATTTGATTTCTGTATTTTTCTGCCTCTTCTTTTTTTAAGAAGTTACCAATACGAACTTTAAAATTGGGAGATTGATAAAGGGTATAGGTTTTTTGTTCTGGAAAACGATTCATCAAATCCGTTTTCATTTTATTGGCATCATCTCTTTTAGATGTACTGATCACTTGCAACCGATAACCTTTATATAAACCAGCACTGGTCATCATGGCTGTTCGTTTATTTATCTGATTTTGCTTATTAACCAAAATATCTAAACGTGCATCTTTTACCATAATTACCGTATCAGTTGAACAAGCAAAAACACTTGAACAAACCAATAGACCAAAAAAGAATAAAAACACCGTTGTTTTCATGGGGTAAATATAAGGTTAATACGTTGCGTTATGCGCATTTGGCTCACCCTTTACAATAGCCAAACTAGCACTACAGCCCAATCTGGTTGCACCCGCTTCTACTAATTCTGCAGCAAAAGCATAATCTCTTATACCCCCTGAAGCTTTAATTTGAACCGCTTCCGGCAAATGCAACCTAAACAACTTTACGGCTTCCACTGAAGCCCCTTTTTCAGCATAACCAGTAGAGGTTTTTAAATAGTCAATACCAGCAACACCATATAATTCGCAACATTTAATGATTTCATCCTTGGTCAAAATGCCGCTTTCAATAATGATCTTGATGGTCTTATTTTTAGATTTAACTACTGGCATAATATGATTTAACTCATTGGCCAAATAGACCCAGTCTTGATTTTTGATTGCACTGATATTGGCCACTACATCCAATTCATCTACCCCATCTACCATAGCTAGAACAATTTCAGCCAACTTTGATTCAACCGCAGAATAGCCAAATGGGAATCCAATTACTGTAGCTACATTAACATTGGTTCCAACTAAGAACGCTTTTGCTTTTTTTACAAAGTTTGGAGGAACACAAACAGCTGCAAATCCATATTCTGCCGCTTCCTTACAAATTTGCTCAACTTCAGCTATTAATGTGGTCGGTTTTAAAATGGTATGATCTATATAAGATGCTAGCTGCATAAAATTGATTTAGACAAAGATAGCAAATACCGTAACTACGGTATTGTTACCGCTGTTAAAATGCGCTTCATTCGCATAAAATACATTAACATGAATAAGTACTTATTAACCCTCTGCTTTATTATCACTTTATTTTCAGCAAATGCACAAAAGGGCATGAAACCCAGATTAGGCGTTTATATTGGGATTGCCAGCCCTAAAGCAACTGAAGTATTTGGACAGTTTTATAAATCAAAAGGGATACAACCAAGGTTAACTTTAGAATACAATTTTTTAAACCTTGGATATACGGATAAAATGTTTGTAAAAGTGGCTGCTATTGCAGGATTAGAGCCGCAGAATTTCAGAAACCAAACTACTTTTCTAACAAATGTTACCATGACGCAAAAGCCGATTGGAGCAAGGATTTATCCATTTGCTTTTAGAAACGGATTTAATCCAGACGACCAGAAGGAAGTTTTCAAAAATGCCGGATTCACCAATCTATTCATCATTGGAGGAACATGGGCACTTAGTGGCTTATATGTAGAAGGCGGAATTTCACCCGGTGTAAAACTGAAAGAAGAAGGTTATGCAGATGTAACACGTTCTCCTCAATTTTTTGGTTGGGGGGTATCGCTGGTAGACTTTGATGACGAAGACAATAAAGTGAAATTCAAATTTAATATCGGGACTAGAAAATATACCTGGACCAATGCAAGCAATACTACATCACAAATAAAATCTTTCTGTATGGATTTTGGCGTAGCGTTTAGATTAAACTAATTCTTACAAAAGACAACTACTTTAAAGATAATTTAGTTCATTAAAAAACCCGATGAAATTTCATCGGGTTTTTATTTACAATATGGTCAATTTGGATTATCAATTAAGACAATTTTTATGCATCCTTACCATGACAAGATTTAAATTTCTTGCCGCTTCCACAAGGACATGGATCATTTCTGCCGATTTTAGGGCCAACTTTTACAGGCTCTTGCTTTACAGGTGTTGGATCATAATAATCATTTTCGTTTGCGCCATATTCCTGACCTGCAGCGTCTACTTGGTCTTTATTGGCACTTAGCTTACTCATATCGGTTTTCTCCTGACGACCTTCTTGTAATTCATCACCTTCGGCCAAAGGAATACCTGCATGACATAAGAATTGAACAATCTCTCTGTTTACTTCACCATCCATCTTTCTGAACAATTCGAATGCTTCCATTTTATAAATTACCAATGGATCTTTCTGTTCATAAGTGGCGGTTTGAACACTTTGTTTTAAGTCGTCCATGGAACGCAAATGTTCTTTCCAAGCATTGTCTATAAATGCAAGTGTAACGGTTCTTTCTAAAGAGTGCAATAACTCAGCACCATTTGTTTGCAAGGTTTTTTCCATATTGGCCAAAGCTTGAACCTGGCGTTTACCATCGGTAAATGGAACAATCACATTGTCAATATGCGAACCTTGTTGCAACTTGATATTCTTGAACACAGGAACAGCCTGAACCATCATATCCTGTTTTCTCTTTTCGTATTGTGCAATGGCTTCACCGTATAATTTCTCTGCCAATTGATTGGTATTGGTTTTATTGAATTCTTCAAGCGTTATTGAAGTATCAATTCCAAAGTTCACAATTGCGGCAAGTTTGAATTGGTCGTATTCATTTTGTTCTTTAAAAGAAACCACTAAACCTTCGGCAACTGCATACATAGCGTTGTCTAAGTCTAATGCCAATCTTTCTCCAAATAAAGCATGGTTACGTTTGCTATAAATAACCGTACGTTGTTTATTCATCACGTCATCGTATTCCAATAATCGCTTTCTAATTCCAAAATTGTTTTCTTCTACTTTACGTTGAGCGCGTTCAATTGACTTGGTAATCATACCAGCTTGAATTACTTCACCTTCTTTGTAACCAGCAAAGTCCATTACTTTGGCAATACGTTCACTACCAAACATGCGCATTAAATCGTCTTCTAAAGAAACAAAAAACAGAGAAGAACCCGGATCACCTTGACGACCCGCACGACCTCTTAACTGACGGTCTACCCTTCTAGACTCATGTCTTTCGGTACCCAGAATAGCCAGTCCACCTGCATCTTTTACACCAGGTCCTAATTTAATATCGGTACCACGACCAGCCATATTGGTAGCAATAGTGACTGCACCAGCCAAACCCGCTTCAGCAACAATCTGTGCTTCACGAGAGTGTTGTTTCGCATTCAACACATTGTGTGGAATCTGTTTTTGTCTGAGCATTCTGCTAAGCAATTCACTCACTTCAACCGAAGTAGTACCCACCAATACCGGTCTACCCGCTTCACGCAGTAAAACAATTTCATCTATCACTGCACCAAACTTCTCTCTTTTGGTTTTGAAAATCTTATCTTCTTCGTCTTTTCTAATTGCTGGTACATTCGTTGGAATACTTACCACGTCTAACTTATAGATATCCCATAATTCAGCTGCTTCCGTTTCTGCAGTACCCGTCATACCACCTAACTTATGGTACATTCTAAAATAGTTCTGCAAGGTTACCGTGGCATAAGTTTGAGTAGCCGCTTCAATTTTTACGTTTTCTTTAGCTTCAATTGCCTGGTGCAAACCATCTGAATACCTTCTACCATCTAATATACGGCCTGTTTGTTCATCCACAATTTTAACAGCCCCATCCATTACCACATACTCAACATCTTTATCAAATAAAGTATACGCTTTTAATAATTGTTGAACAGTATGAATACGATCTGCTTTAACAGAATACTCATTAATTAAAGACTCTTTCTTTAATAACTTTTGGTCTGCAGGTAAACTTGTATCATTGTCAATTGAAGCCAATCCTAAGCTGATATCTGGCAATACAAAGAAGTGTGGGTCTTCACCTTGACCAGTAATTAATTGAATTCCTTTATCGGTTAATTCAACTGAATTATTTTTTTCATCAATATAAAAATACAGCTCTTCATCTGCCTTAGGCATTTCACGCTGTTGGTCTGCTAAATAATGGTTTTCTGCTTTTTGCAATTTTACTCTGTTCCCTGGCTCGCTTAAGAACTTAATTAAAGCGCTGTTTTTAGGAAGACCACGATGCGCTCTAAACAAAGCCAACCCACCATCTTTTGGATCATCATTTCCTTCAGCAAATTTTTTCTTTGCTTCAGTTAAAAATTGTTGAGTGGCTCTTTTTTGTGCTTCAACCAATTTTTCAATTCTTGGTTTTAATGCAAAGAATTGTTGCTCTCCTGTTTGGTATCCAATAGGCCCTGAAATAATTAAGGGAGTTCTGGCATCATCAATTAATACCGAATCCACTTCATCTACCATAGCAAAATGGTGCTTACGCTGAACCATTTCTTCAGGACTATGAACCATATTGTCCCTCAAATAATCGAAACCAAATTCGTTGTTGGTACCATAAGTAATATCGGCCAAATAAGCTTTTCTTCTAGACTCACTATTGGGTTCATGCTTATCAATACAATCAACTGTAAGGCCCAACCATTCAAATAAAGTACCATTCCACTCACTATCCCGTTTTGCCAAATAATCGTTCACGGTAACAATATGTACCCCCTCTCCTGCTAATGCATTTAAATAAGCTGGTAAAGTAGACACCAAGGTCTTTCCTTCACCCGTTGCCATTTCAGCAATCTTTCCTTGATGCAACACTGAGCCTCCAATTAATTGAACATCGTAATGCACCATGTTCCAGGTTACTTTTCCACCTGCTGCAGTCCAAGTATTTTTGAAAATGGATTCACTCCCCTGAATTGTTACATAATCTTTTTTAACACTTAAGTCTCTATCTAACTGAGTGGCAGTTGAAACCAATTCTTCGTTTTCTTTAAACCTTCTTGCAGCTTCTTTAATAACAGCAAAAGCCTCAGGCTGAATATTTGCCAAAGCTTCTTCAATCTTTTTATCGCGGTCTTTGCGGAGTTTATCAATATTCTTGTAAATAGTGTCTCTTCCGTGTATGTCCGTTTCGGGTAATGCTTCAGCAGCGGCTTTCTCAGCAGCAATTTCAGCATCAATCCCCTTTAAATGGTCTTGAATTCTAGCTTTAAATTCCACCGTTTTATTTCGCAACTCATCATTCGTTAATGATTGGTATTGCTGAAAAAACTGGTTGGTTTTTTGGATGATTGGCATCAACTGCTGCACATCTTTCTCACTTTTACTACCCCCGAATAACTTAGAAATGAACTTCAACATATTTTTAATACTCTGATATGAAAAAATTTAACAGTCAAACAGCGTGCAACAATTTTTTTTTAGTCAATTTGGCACCCTGATTAAGAGCCGCCAAAGGTAAGGTTTTGATTTTAGAAGCAAATGAAGCAATTAACTATTCTATCAACGGTGTTTTTAGGCCTATTAATGGCTTTTCAAGCAAGCGCAATGCAAAGGGTCAAATTAAAGATGGATAACCCTTTCAACCGAGCATATTTCCAAGACACCCTTCCCATTAGTCCACTAGACAGCCTTGTTTTGATTAGCGATTCAATTGCTGCAGATAGATACAATAAAAACAAAACTAATATGACCATTCTGGCAGCTTGGGCAGGCGTAAATATTATTCAAGGAAGTATTTCTGCCACCAATGCAACAGGTTCAGGAGAATATTTTTTCAAAATGAACGCCTATTGGAATGTCGTAAACCTTGGAATTGCTAGTTGGGGTCTTATTCAACTTAGAAAAGAGCTCACCCAGAAATACACTTATTCACAAAACCAATTAGCCCAGCAAAAGTTGGAAAAAATACTGCTACTCAATACAGGATTAGACTTAGCTTATATAGCAACAGGGTTTATCCTCAAAGAAAATGGGAATCGATTAAACAACCTAAAAACCACCGGATATGGCAATAGTTTATTGCTTCAAGGGGCTTTTTTACTGGTATTCGACTTGGTTCAATACGGAAACCACCGACGAAATGGCAAAATATTAGAGGGGCAATTATCCAAACTTCAAATTCATGCTACCGGAAATGGCATTGGATTGCGTTTACCCCTTTAAATTATCCATTAAACTTATTGGAATTTATAGGCATTTCAGCTACTTTTGCAACCCGTTAGATTTAAAATTTAAACCTTACAAATGGCAGGTCAATTAAAAGAGGTTAGGAACCGAATCAAAAGTGTTCAAAGTACTCAGCAGATTACTAAGGCAATGAAGATGGTAAGTGCGGCTAAATTACGCCGTGCACAGGACGCTATTACCCAAATGCGACCTTATGCCCAGAAATTGCAGGAAATGCTTAGCAATATTGTGAGCAGTATCGAGGGCGGTACAACTTTGGCGTTGGCAGAAGAAAGAACGATTGAAAAAGTGTTATTAATTGTAATCACTTCCGATAGAGGATTATGCGGTGGATACAATGCCAATATTGTTAAATTAGCAAAAAGCACTGTTGCAGAAAAATACAGCAGTCAATTTAATAAAGGAAATGTAACTGTTTGGAACATTGGTAAGAAAGGATGGGAAAGCTTAAATAAAGCAGGATACAATACCAATGATCGTTTCAAAGATATCTACTTAAACCTAAATTTTGAAGCGGTACAAGAAGCTGCACAATCTGCAATGAAAGCTTTTGAACAAAAAGAATTTGATGCAGTAGAAATCATTTACAGTGAATTCAAAAATGCTGCAACGCAAGCATTTGTAGCTGAACAATTTTTACCTATTCCTAAAGTAGCACCTAAAGCCGGAGCTAAGAAAGCAGATTTTATATTTGAACCTGCAAAAGAAGTTTTGATAGCTGAATTAATGCCTAAAATCTTAAATACCCAATTATTCAAAGCAGTATTAGACGGGAATGCCAGTGAACATGGTGCACGTATGACTGCAATGGATAAAGCAAGCGAAAACGCAAACGAATTACTGAAGTCATTAAAAATCAGTTATAACCGTGCACGTCAAGCTGCTATTACTACTGAGTTAACGGAGATTGTGAGCGGAGCCGCAGCATTACAAGGATAATAGCCAATATAACCATGGAATTAAGCGAAATCATACCACATATAGAAGTCCTCATTTTTGCCAGTGAAAAACCATTGACTTCATTGGATATTGTAGAATTGATTAATAACAGTTTTGGATTTTTAGAAGAGCGAATTTCGTTGGATCAAGTGGAAACAGCCGTTGAAGGGATCAGAGAAAAATATGCCGCAGAATTTTATCCTTTTGAAGTAAGAGAGAGTGGCGGCGGTTGGCAATTCCTTACAAAGAAAGATTACCATAAAACCATTGCCCAGTTAAATGGAGACAAATTCTTAAAGCGTCTTTCGAATGCAGCTTTAGAAACCTTGGCAATCATAGGTTACAAGCAACCAATTACAAAGGGCGAAATAGAAGCCATCAGAGGCGTTAATAGCGACTATTCCATTCAGAAATTATTAGAGAAAGAATTGATCTTAATAAGCGGAAGAAACGAGCAGTTACCAGGCAAGCCCCTAGTGTATGCAACTTCCAAAACTTTCATGGATTATTTTGGGATTAATAGTGCAGCAGATTTACCAAAAATTAAAGAAGTATTGGCCGATCAAATCGTAGAAGGCACCATCATTAAACCAGAAGATTTCACCGATAACCAGGTTGCCAATGCCATGGCTGCATTACCTTCCGACGAAGAAATAATTGATGGAGATGTTTCAGAATTAACAGTGAACGAAGAAGGAGAATTGATTATAGCTGAATCAAATGAATCATCCGAGATAGAATCAGATGTTGAATCTGATTCAGCCGACACTACAACAGATGATGCAACCGATGATGCAAATGAAAGTGCTGGTGACGATTCAGATAATTCTTCTAACGACGTTGAAGACGAGAATAATCCGCAATAGTTGGATTATCTTTACACCATGTCTTTATATATTTCCAACGAACAATTACAAGCAGCTGCAACACAATATGGTACGCCATTGTACGTATACCATGCAGAAAAGATAACTGCACAATACCAGCAATTACAAAAAGCATTTGAAGACGTATACGCACGTTTCTTTTATGCATGTAAAGCACTCACGAATATTTCTGTTTTAAAACATATTCAATCCATTGGATGCAATATTGATTGCAGTTCAATTAATGAAGTGTATTTAGCACTAAAAGCCGGGTTTAATCCTGAGCAAATTTTATATACCAGCAATGGGATAGCTTTTGAGGAGATTATAGCCGCCGTAGAAGCAGGCGTTTCTGTTAATATAGACAGCTTAAGCAACTTAGAAAAGTTTGGCAAAGCTTATGGCAGTAGGTATCCTGTTGGAATTAGATTGAGACCCAATATTATGGCTGGTGGAAACTTAAAAATTTCAACAGGTCATGATGGAAGTAAGTTTGGAATTCCATTAGAGCAATTGAATGAAATTCTTTCAATAAAAGATCAATATCAATTACGAATCAACTGCTTACACGTTCACACGGGAAGTGAAATTAAAGATGTAGATATTTTTATTAAAGTAGCAGATATTTTCTTTGAATTGGTGCCCCATTTTCAAGACTTGCAAGTTTTGGATATGGGAGGTGGATTTAAAGTTCCTTATCAAACAAATGAAAAGGGAACAGATATTCCACTATTAGCCAATAAAGTAGGAGAAGTCTTGAATAAGTTTGAATCTACTTATGGAAAAAAATTTCAGGTTTGGTTTGAACCAGGAAAATATTTAGTGAGTGAATGTGGTTATTTGATTACTAGCGTGAATGTGTTAAAAGAAACACCTACTGTTTTATTTGCTGGTATTAACAGTGGTTTTAATCATTTGATAAGACCCATGTTTTATGAAGCTTATCATCCTATTAGAAATATCAGTAACCCCAATGGTCCGCTAAAAAATTATGCGGTAACCGGTAATATTTGCGAAACGGACAATTTTGCTTGGGATAGACCCATTAATGAAATAAGGGAAAATGACTTGTTGGTTATAGACAATGCAGGTGCGTATGGATTTGAAATGGGCAGCAATTATAATTCAAGATTTCTGCCTGCACAGGTTATGTACAAAGAGGGTCAAATGCAGTTAATCAGAAAAAGAGATACACTGGAAGATTTGTTAAAAAATCAGATCGAGCTCAATTAAGAACAATTCAGTAGTTTACAGTATCATGATTACGCTAAAGAATATAAGTAAAAGCTTTGATGACCGGGTAATTATTCAGGGTATTGATGCAGTGATGGAGAGTGGTAAATGCAACTTAATTATTGGCACAAGTGGAAGTGGTAAAACAGTACTTACTAAATGTATAGTGGGTCTAATTAAACCCAACGAAGGCAGTATTGAATATGATGGGGTAGACTTGGTTCAAATGGACGAAAAATCGAAGAAGCAATTACGTCAGCAGATCGGCATGCTCTTTCAAGGAAATGCTTTATTTGATTCCATGACGGTGCAAGAAAATGTAAAGTTTCCTTTAGACATGTTTACCAAATTAACCCATGGAGAGAAACTAAAAAAAGTTGATGAAGTATTGGATAGGGTTAACTTAAAAGATGCACATAAAAGATTTCCAGCAGAAATTAGTGGAGGTATGAAAAAAAGGGTGGGGATTGCTCGATCTATTGTTTTAAACCCTAAGTATTTATTTTGCGACGAACCTAATTCAGGATTGGATCCACAAACTTCGATGGTTATAGATCGATTGATTAAAGAAATTACCACCGAGTATAAAATGACCACCGTAGTAGTAACCCATGACATGAACAGTGTGATGGAAATTGGGGACCATATTATGTATTTGTATCAGGGTAAAAAACAATGGGAAGGCACCAACAAAGACATTATATTCAGCAATGACAAATTGTTGAATGATTTTATTTTTGCCTCAGAGTTTTTGCAAGATGCCAAACAAATGCGCATGCAAGAAGCTGGTAAATAAATTTTAGCAATCAATTTAATTGTATGATACGAAAGTATTTTTTTGCTTTCTTGGTTTTAGTATTCAGCACCATTACTATTCAAGCACAAAGCCCTATTGACAATAGGCCAGCTTATGTTAAAAACCCCAGCATCCCTGAATTCAAATTGATTTTAACAGACAGTAGTTTATTTACCAATAAACTCATTCCAAAAGCAGCATTTACTTGTATTGTATACTTTAGCCCAGACTGTGGTCATTGCCAATACGAGGCAGATCAAATGATCCGCAATATGGATAGTTTAAAACAAGTGCAATTTGTTTGGGTTAGCTATAGAGATTTCGCAGATATTAAAGCTTTTGGTAGGAAGTACCAATTTGACTTATATCCCAATATCATCATTGGAAGAGACCCGGATTATACCATACCTGCTTTTTTTCAGGTTAAATTCACTCCTTTTGTTGCTTTATACGACCAAAACAAACAGTTTTTAAAAGCTTGGGAGACAGGTGTAGAAATGCCTGAATTATTACAATTTATTCACAAAAAATAGGGCGACTGCACGTACCTTTGCACCACTTAATTTAATCACTTTAAATAATGCCGATTATGAAAGTTACTGTAGTAGGTGCTGGTGCTGTAGGAGCAACTTGTGCCGATAATATTGCCCGTAAGGAATTATGCAATGAGCTGGTATTACTAGACATCAAGGAAGGATTTGCAGAAGGCAAGGCCCAAGACATGATGCAAACAGCAGCCTTATTAGGTTTTGACACTAAAATTACTGGAAGCACCAACGACTACAGTAAAACTGCAGGAAGTGATGTGGTAGTTATTACTTCAGGCTTACCGCGTAAACCTGGTATGACTCGTGAAGAATTAATTGGAACCAACGCCGGTATTGTAAAAGGTGTTTGTGAAAACATTTTGAAGTATTCACCTAATGCAATAATCATAGTGATTAGTAACCCAATGGATACTATGACTTATTTAGCTTTAACTGCAACAGGCTTACCAAAGAATAGAATCATTGGAATGGGTGGTACTTTAGACAGCAGCCGTTTCAAGTATCAATTAAGTCAACACTTAAATTGTAGCCCTGCCGATTTAAATGCATTGGTAGTAGGTGGACATGGAGATACAACCATGATTCCTTTGATTCGCTATGCAACTTGGAACAGTGCACCAGTAACTGATTTCCTTACTACAGAACAACAACAACAAATAGTAAATGATACCATGGTGGGTGGAGCAACACTAACTAAACTCATAGGTACATCTGCTTGGTATGCACCAGGTGCTGCCGGAGCCGCTTTAGTTGAAAGCATTGTTCGCGACGAGAAAAAATTATTTACTTGCTGCGTAAGCTTAGAAGGCGAATATGGTCAAAACGATATATGCTTAGGCGTTCCTGTTACCATTGGAAAAAATGGTTGGGAAAAAATCATCGATCTTAAGTTGAATGCTGAAGAACAAGCTGCATTTAATAAGAGCGCTGATGCTGTAAGAAGCATGAACGATGTTTTAAAAACCTTATAATTATTTGATCCACTGCATTGCCATTGCAGCAATGCTTGCAGTATCTTGTAACTGCATACAATTAAAATGCCCTTTGGGGCATTTTTTTTTGCCATAATTGCTACAAGGTTGGCAAGATAAATTAGGAACAATAAAATTGTGATAAGCAATACCATTAGCGTGGCTAAGCAGCTGTTGTGTACCATAATAAGGCTCTACTGCCAACTTGGGAGAAGTACCGCCCCAGATGGCTAATACTTTTTTATTAAAGGCACAAGCAATGTATTGCAAACCTGTATCGTGTGAAATAACCAGTTTAGCCTTTTTTACTAAATCAGCAGATTCATGCAAGGAAAACTTACCACAGGCATTATAAATTCGAATGGGATCAATGCTTGCAATGGCAGTACCTTCTTCTTGATCTTCTTTGCCACCCACTAAAATAATAGGATAGGGAATTTGAGCGCAAAGCTGATGCAATTTAGGAATGGGTAGCTTTTTGGTTGCATAAGAAGCCCCAATCACTATTGCTATGTATCCAAACTGATGGGATACAGGAATATCTGTTATCTGAATACCCTTCCCTTCGGGAATAAAATAATCAAGTCCTTGTTCATCATTCATTACACCTAAGGGAGCTAATGCATCCAAGCTTCTTAATGTAATATGTCTATCAGGCATTTGGTTGATTCCAAAACGAGTAAGTAACCACTTCTGCCTACTCAGTTTATGAAATGCATACACCGGAACTTTTAATTGAAACTGAATCAACCAAGACCTGAAATTTTTATGCAAGTCGATAATATAATCAAACTGTTGGCTCATCAGTTTAGGAACAAGCTCGTTTAAATTATTATTGAAATAATGAAACTGATCAATATATGGATTTGCTTCTGTAACTGCTTTCATGGAAAGCTTGGTTAAAAAATGTACTTCAACACCTGGCAATTGTTGCTTTAAGCACCTGAACACGGGAGAAGCCAATACAATATCACCAATGGAGGAGAAACGAATGACCAATATTTTTTTTGTTGAAGCTTCCATGGTCGATCAAATTGATTTAGGAATGTTTTTCTACAAAATCTAAATCTTTATGAAAAGTTTCTTCTGTAAAATAAAAAGCAACTAATGTGATACACATGATAATGATACCTGTGATGATTCCGCTTTGAATGAGTGACCAACCCCAGTTCTGCTGAAATAAATTCAAGAACATTAGGTTAATCAGTGGCAATGCTCCCCTTACCATATTCGGAATAGTGGTAGCGGCAGTAGCCCTTAAATTGGTTCCAAACTGCTCTGCTCCCATCGTAACAAAAATTGCCCAGAACCCAGTACTAAAGCCCAACATACCACAAATAAAATACATAGATGTATCACTGTTATTGAGGCTGCTGTAGAAAAAAAATAAGCAAGCAATGCAGAGCAAATAAAAAGAGAGCAATGCTTTTTTCCTGCTTTTAAAATATTGACTGATTAATCCAATTAAAATATCCCCGATGGCAATACCCACATATGCAAACATGATGGCTCTTCCACTTTCGATTTTATTTTCTCCATACAATGCGCCAGCAAAACGATTGCTGAGATTCACTAAAATTCCAATCACATACCAAGTTGGTAAGCCTATTAAAATAGCCAACAAGTATTTTTTAAATCGCTTTTTATTATTAAAGAACATGAAAAAATTACCTTTCTGAATCCCCACTTGTTCTTTTATATTATGAAACATGCCACTCTCGGTAACTGAAATGCGCAATAATAATAAACCAATTCCTAATCCTCCCCCAATCATATAACAAAGTCTCCAATCATTGGTCAGCTTGTAAACAAAATAAGCAAACACTGCTCCAAACAAACCAATACCTGCCACCAACGAAGTACCTACCCCTCTTTTTTCTTTTGGTAATAACTCACTCACCAAAGTAATGCCTGCACCCAATTCGCCCGCTAATCCAATACCAGCAATAAATCTGGCCCATGCATATTGGTCTACTGTTTGCACAAAACCGGTAACAAAATTTGCTACTGAGTATAGCGCAATGGATCCAAACAAAACACTTAGCCTACCTTTCTTGTCTCCAATAGTGCCCCATAATACGCCTCCAATTAATAAACCAACCATTTGCCAATTGATGATTTTAGTACTAGCAGCTATTACTTGAACACTATCGGTTAATGGAACCCCAATTCCCGCTAAACTAGGCTCACGAACAATGGTAAAGAGCAATAAATCGTAGATGTCTACAAAATAACCGAGGGCTGCAACAATTACAGGAAGAGAAAATATACCGTATTTTTTAGCAGTCATGGTGATTACTTCTTTTTATTAAATACCAATTTCATAATCACCGGTGCAGTAGTAACTGCTACAATACCTAAAACAATAATTTCTAAATGATCTTTTAAATCGAATCCAAATTGTGACAATATCCATTTTTGTAAAAAATGTCCTGCAAATAGCATGCTACCAACCCAAGCCACACATCCAACTATATTAAAGAAACTAAACTTCTTTTGGTCCATTTGAACGATACCTGCTACAATAGGGGCAAAAGTTCTTACGATGGGTATAAAACGTGCAACAATAATGGCACCACCTCCGTGCTTTTCGTAAAACTCATGAGCCTGCTGCAAATACCGTTGTTTAAAAAACATATTTTCTTTCCATTGGTACATCGCTGGACCAACTTTTTTCCCAAACCAATAGCCCGTTGTATTGCCAATAATCCCTGCTGCAGAAATAAGCATCATGATCAACAATAAATCAAATATTTCATTCCCTGTGGGAATAAACTCATTGGCTAAATTGGTACTATAGATTCCTGCTACAAATAATAAACTATCTCCAGGTAAAAAGAATCCTGCAAATAATCCTGTTTCAGCAAATACTACAAACAAGATTAACCACAAGCCGCCATGCTCAATATAAAACTGTGGCTGCAATAAATTAGTCCAATGAAACTCTAGCAAAATTTGCATCAACATACTACTATATTAATTCAGTTTATGATTGCAGTTCTACTGCACCTTCTTCTTGTAATTCTCCTTCCCATTTACTTACTACCGTAGTAGCCAAAGCATTTCCTAACACATTGGTACCGGTTCTAAACATATCACAAAAATGATCAATCGGCAAAATCAACGCAACCCCTTCTGGTGGAATTTTGAACATTGCACAGGTTGCCAAAACAATAATCAAAGATGCTCTTGGAACACCTGCGATTCCCTTGCTGGTTAACATTAATACCAATAACATAGTGATCTGCTCTCCTATTGGCATATGTATTCCGTAAGCTTGTGCAATGGCTAAACTTGCAAAAGTCATGTACATCATACTCCCATCTAAATTAAATGAGTAACCCAAGGGTAAAATAAAAGAGACAATGCTCTTTTTACATCCAAATCGTTCCAACTCTTCTGTTAATTTAGGGAATACCGCTTCACTACTGGTAGTGCTAAATGCAACCAATAATGGATTGGCAATTGTTTTTAATAAGCCTTTCATACGCTTACCTAAAATGATGTACCCAACCGTACATAAGATCACCCATAAAACAGCTATACCCAAAACAAAATAACCGAAGTATATAAAGTAAAAACTAAAGATGCTCAAGCCCTTGTCTGCTACTACAGCAGCCAATGTTCCAAACACCCCAAACGGAGCGAAATTCATTACATAGCCAACAATTTTTAAAATGATATGGGCAACTACATCCAATGCGTTAATTACCGGCTTAGAGTAAGGTCCTAAATTAGCTGCAGCTACTCCAAATAAAATAGAGAACACTACAATTTGTAAAATTTCATTGGTAGCCATTGCTTCAAAAATGCTGGAAGGCACTACATGCTCAATAAACTTTTGTAAAGAAAACTCGGAGGTTTTGCCCATCAGGTCTTTTAATCCTGCATTATCTGCTTGAGATAAATCAATATATGAACCTGGTTTAAAATAATTAACCAAAATCATTCCCACCAATAAACTCACCAAAGAAGCAGATACAAACCATAACATCGCTTTACCACCTACTCTACCTACTGTTTTAAGGTCTCCCAATTTGGCAATTCCTACCACTAGCGTTGAAAATACCAATGGCGCAATAATGGTTTTTACTAAACGAATAAATATGGTCCCAAGTAGTTTGATGTTTTTAGAAAACCCACTGATGGTTTCCGGAGCGGCATTTTCGTGTACAATATATCCTGTAATAATTCCCAATACCATGGCAATCAGGATATAAATAGTCAATTTATTCTTCATCCGGCAAAATTTGAGTTGGCAATATAGCCGTAAATTGAATATAATACCTATTTTGCCAGATAATTTAAAACCAGAACCCAATTAATAAAACTATGAGTTTATTCAGAAAGAAATCGCTTACAGCGATGCTGGCCAATGCAGAGGATTCTACCAATGGTTTACAAAGAACACTTGGTGCAGGAAATTTAATTGCATTAGGCATCGGAGCCATTATTGGAGCCGGTTTATTTGTTAGAACTGCTGCTGCTGCCGGACAATCTGCAGGACCAGCTGTTACCATTTCATTTATTATTGCAGCCATTGGTTGTGCTTTTGCAGGTTTATGTTATGCGGAGTTTGCTGCAATGATTCCAATTGCAGGTAGTGCGTATGCATACTCTTATGTTACTTTAGGCGAATTGGTTGCTTGGATTATTGGATGGGCTTTAATCATGGAATATGCGTTAGGTGCAGCTACAGTATCCATTGCATGGAGTGAATACCTCAATAAATTATTTGGTGGATCCATCCCCTATGAATGGTGTCACTCCCCCTTTGAAAGTTTTACCGATTCTGCAGGTGTACTTCACCAGGGTATGATTAATGCACCAGCTTTATTGATATTGGGCCTAATCACATTATTGTTGATCAAGGGAACACAAGAATCTGCAATAGTGAATGCGGTAATCGTATTTATTAAAGTAGGTATTGTATTATTATTTATCGGAATTGGCTGGCAGTTTATCAAGCCTGAAAACCATACTCCTTATTTAATTCCTGAAGGAACGGCTGCAGTAGTAGACAGTGCGGGTAAAGTAATTGCCGATTACTCTCCTTTCAATAAACATGGATGGGGCGGTGTATTAGGTGGAGCTGCCGTAGTATTTTTTGCATTCATTGGATTTGATGCAGTATCAACTGCAGCACAAGAAGCTAAGAATCCTAAACGAGATATGCCAATTGGTATTTTAGGTTCTTTAGTAGTATGTACCATTTTATACATTTTATTCGGACACGTATTAACAGGAGTAGCCAATTGGAAAGAGTTTGTTGATCCAGAAAAAGGTCGTGAAGCTTCTGTAGCTTATGCTATTTCTGCTTATATGACTGGATATGGTTGGTTGGCACAAGCTGTAACCATTGCCATTTTAGCTGGTTTCTCTTCTGTTATCTTGGTGATGTTAATGGGTCAAAGCCGTATCTTCTATTCAATGAGTAACGATGGATTAATCCCTAAAGCATTTGGAGAATTACATCCTAAATTCCGCACTCCTTATAAAGCAAATATTATCTTATTTGTATTTGTAGGATTGTTTGCTGCATTTGTTCCAGGTCATGTGGCAGGAGATTTAACTTCCTTTGGAACCCTATTTGCCTTCGTATTAGTGAGCATTGGTGTTTGGGTATTAAGGGTAAAGTCACCTGAATTAGAGCGTCCATTCAAAACCCCAATGGTGCCGTTGGTGTCTTCATTAGGCGTAATTGTATGTACTTCTATGATTTTTGTGTTGGATGCCACTACTTTAAAAGTAGCATTTGGATGGATGGCATTGGGTTTAGTAGTCTACTTCGTTTACAGTAAGAACAGAAGTAAACTTCAAAATCCAAGTGATATTATACCAAAAGCCTCTGATTTTGAGAAGCACTAAATAATGCAAGTTTTTTATATCAAAGCCCCGATGCAAATCGGGGCTTTTTTTTCACTAATTTTGCCATCCGAAAACAACAATTATGGGAAGGATTTTTGAAGTACGTAAAGCCAGTATGTTTGCCCGTTGGGATAAAATGGCAAAGAATTTTACCCGCATTGGTAAAGAAATTGTAATTGCAGTAAAAGCATCAGGACCTGATGTTGCTACGAATCCAGCATTAAGAAGGTGTTTCCAAAATGCCAAAAGTGTGGGTATGCCCAAAGACCGTGTTGAAGCTGCAATTAAGCGAGCCATGGGTAAAGACACTAGTAACTATGAAGAAATACTATACGAAGGATATGCCCCACATGGAGTTGCTTTGTTGGTAGAAACTGCTACGGACAACCACGTTAGAACAGTAGCCAACGTAAAGAGTCACTTTAATAAAGGGAATGGCGCAATGGGCACCAACGGAAGCGTAAGTTTCCAGTTCAAAAAAATGGGCGTATTCAAACTAAAAGCAGAAGGCCAAGATTTAGAAGAGATGGAATTGGAGTTGATAGATCATGGCTTAGATGAGTTAGGAGAAAGTGAAGACGATAATGGTAATCCAATCATTGTTTTACGTTGTGCATTTACCGATTTTGGAAAATTGCAAAAGGCATTAGAAGATCAAAATATCACTCCTATCAGCGCGGAATTGGAATGGATTCCAACGAATACAGTTCCAGTTACCGACGAACAAGCAGAAGATGTTTCTAAACTAATAGAAAGACTAGAACAAGACGAAGACGTCAACAAAGTTTTCCATAATATGGGATAATCTTTTGAACTTTATCAAATGGAAAATACACCTAACACAAACCCCGTTATTTTATTTGACGGGGTTTGTAATTTATGTAACAGTAGTGTGTTATTTGTCATTCAACATGATCCCAAAAAGCAATTTCGCTTTGCTTCTCTTCAGGGGGATTATGGCCAACAAGTATTGAAGCAGTTTCAACTACCTTCCAACTCGCTCAACAGTTTTATTCTTTTAAAAGACAATCAAATTTATACGCATTCAACAGGTGCATTAAAAGTAGCCAAACAGTTATCTGGTGCCTGGCCATTGCTGTATGCATTTATTATAGTGCCTCCATTTATTCGCAATGCCGTATATCAATTCATTGCAAATAACCGGTATAAATGGTTTGGGAAAAAAGAGAGCTGCATGGTTCCAAGTCCTGCGCTCAAAGCGTTGTTCTATAACTAACTAGTTGGCTAAATATTCTACTTTAAGAGTAATCGATGCTGTTTTTTCTTTTGAAGTAGTATTGAACGAGCCTCCATAACTATAATCTTCATTGTCATTCTTACCCGTAATTTGAAATACGCCCATACTTGCCTTCTTGAGCGATCCAAGACCAACAGCAGAGCTCTTTGCAATGGTTTCAGCTCTTAACTTAGCATCTTCTGCTGCTTTAGCCAATAAATCAATTTTCAACTCATTTAAGCGACTATAATAATAACTGGGTTTATTAGAATTAAATTCTATTCCTTTTTGTAAAAGCTCTGTTACTTCTCTAGACACTTTTTCAACCAACTTAATTTCTTTGGAATCGACTTTTACTCCACCAGTTAAAGTGTATCCACTAAATATAGATTTTGAAGTTCCATTAGGACCATTTTCATAATTGAAATTTTTAACCACATCCACTGCTAAAAAGACCATATTAGAATCTGGAATACCCTTTGCTTTTAAATAAGAACGAATAACTGCTTCATCTGATTTTATTTGGGTATACGCTTCTTTTAAATCATAGCCCGATCTACTGTACTGCCCTTTCCAAACTATTTGATCACTGGTAAAATCCTTTTCAGCTAATCCTGTTACAACAATAGTTTCTGTACTAATGAACTTATACTTATAAGCATTGCCTAAAATAAAAGCTGCAATTAAAACAGCAAGCGCAATTACGATTGCATTAACGGATGTTTTCATAAAAATTATTTTATTCGCTCATCATTTCATGAACCACTCGAATGATGTCTTCTGCATTTGGTTTACTAAAATAATCTCCATCACTACCGTAACTAGGTCTATGTGCTTGAGCTGTAAGTGTTCGAGGGCTTACATCCAACCACTGAAAAGCTTTTTGGCCTTCAATTACTTGATTGTACATATAAGCTGCAGCACCACCGGGTACGTCTTCATCTACAAACAAAATGCGATTGGTCTTCTTCAAAGAATCTAATATCATATGATTGATATCAAATGGCAATAAAGTTTGTACATCTATCACTTCACAACTAATGCCATCAGCAGCCAAACGTTCTACCGCATCTTGAATGATTCTTAAAGTAGATCCATAAGAAACAATGGTTAAATCATCACCGGTATTGATGATTTCTGGAATACCTAAAGGAACAGTATACTCCAACAAATTAGCGGGCATTTTTTCTTTTAATCGATACCCATTTAAACACTCAATTACCAAAGCTGGGTCATTGGATGATAATAAAGTATTGTACATACCTACCGCCTGCACCATATTCCTAGGCACGCATACATACATACCTCTTAATGCATTAACTATCATGCCCATGGGGGAACCACTATGCCAAATACCTTCTAATCGATGTCCCCTAGTTCTAATAATTACTGGGCAACACTGTTGACCTTTTGTTCTAAAATGAGTAGTAGCCACATCGTCACTCAATACTTGCAAACCATATAATAAATAATCTAAGTATTGAATTTCTGCAATGGGTCTTAAACCTCTTAAAGCCATACCCACGGCTTGTCCCATGATGGTTAGCTCACGAATACCCGTATCAAAAATTCGATCTCTACCATGCTTTTCTTGCAAGCCTGCAAAGCCCTGATTTACATCTCCAATATAGCCAACGTCTTCGCCAAAAGCATATACTTTAGGATTCTGTGTAAACAATACATCAAAATATTTATTCAACACTTCAAATCCATTCACCAGTGGTGCATCAAATGAAATCAAGGGTTTTATTTCTTGAATTTTTAATGCACTTTTTGAAGTTTGGTTGTATAAGTGAGAATTATATAATTCCTTATTTAAGCTGAGTAACTCTTGGTAATATAATTTTAGATCCTGTATAGAAGGAGAGTCAGGAGCCATTTCAACGGCTAACGACAATGTTCTTAAAACATCTCTTCTTAGTGGCTCTTTGTTTTGCATTAAATCGTTGGCCATTTTTTGTAAACGATTGTATTTATCCATATCGTTTACAACCAACTCTTTTAACAGAGTAGCGGCATTGTCTGCTTGTTCTTTAATTGGATTAATATATTTTTCCCAAGCTTTCAATCTACTTTCTCTTACATGCTCTTTTGCAGCTGCTTCTATATCGGCAATTTCTTCTTCGTTACTCAATTGGTTTTCGAGCATCCATTCTTTCATTTTCTTAATACAATCCCACTCTTTTTCCCAAGCCAATCTTTCCGGGGTTTTGTATCGCTCATGGCTACCACTAGTAGAATGTCCTTGAGGTTGCGTCACTTCTTCTACATGAAATAAAACAGGCACATGGGTATCTCTGATTCTTTGAATCCCTTCTTCAAAAGCTTGACAAAGACCAGCATAATCCCATGCTTTCAATTTATAAATTCTGATACCATTGGTGTCTTCCATTTTCTCTAACCCTTTTAAAGCGTCGGAGATAGACCCCTTGGTTGTTTGGAAATTTTTAGGAACAGAAATACCATATCCATCATCCCAAACAAAAACAGCCAATGGAACTTGTAATACACCTGCGGCGTTCATGGTTTCCCAAAAATGTCCTTCACTGGTACTTGCATCTCCGATGGTACAAAAGCACACTTCATTTCCGTTATGGCTTAAATGATCTAACTCTCTTAAATGAGTACTTTGCCTAAAACATTTTGACGCATAAGCAAGTCCCAATGCTCTTGGCATTTGAGATGCAGTTGGCGCCATATCTGCAGAAATATTTTTACGATTGGCCAGGTCTAACCAGTTGCCATTGTCATCCACTAGTTTAGTAGCAAAATGGGCATTCATTTGTCTTCCAGCACTAAACGGATCATTCTTTACATCAGGATCGGCATACAACTGAGCAAAATACTGTTCAACACTAGAAAGCCCAGCAGCAAACATGAAGGTTTGGTCTCTGTAGTAGCCACTTCTAAAATCGCCTGGCTGAAAAAACTTAGCCATGGCTAATTGAGCAACTTCTTTACCATCTCCAAAAATGCCAAATTTGGCTTTCCCGGTGAGCACTTCCCTTCTTCCTAATAAGCTTACTTCTCTGCTGATGACAGCAGTTTTATAATCTTCTAGAATGGTATTTCTAAAACCTTCAAAAGACAACATATCGTCTTTGTATTGTAATGAAGCGGTTGATTCCATAAAACAAAAATAACATTAGGAATGGAATAGACTAACAATAATTAGTTTAATTGGAAATTAACGGGTTAATAACTGTTAAGTTAAACTTTAAGCAATCAATTTCAGTACTTTTACGTCCTAAATTTATGCGAATGAAATTTTTATTAGTCCTTATTGCTTTTTTAGGTATTTCTTCAGGTTCATTTGCTCAAGACAATGCAGCAAAAGTCTCTATTAAGAACGAAACCTATGATATGGGTAAAGTAACTTATGGTAAACCTGTTGAATATGTGGTAGAAGTGACCAATACCAGCAAAGAAACCCTAAAGCTAGAAGGCGTTAGAGCAGGTTGTGGCTGTACCACACCAGATTTTACCCCCAATCAAACCTTCAAACCAGGAGAAACCATCAAGATTAAAATCCAGTTTAATGGTTCCGTTTTGGGCAAGTTTACCCGTTTTACTGATATCCTTTTATCAGGCGGATTGATAAAACAGACCAGCTTTACCGGGGAAGGCGTAAAATAATTTATTCAATTACTTAAGAAAAATAACACCATATGAAATCAATTTTTTTATCCCTCTTTTTACTTGTAGGATTAACCACATTTGCTCAAAACGACATTAAGTTTAATAAGACTACCCATCAATTTGGTAAAATTAAAAAAGGGGTACCGGCTACTATTGTTTTCAGTTATACAAATAATGCTGCAAAGCCTGTAGTAATTGAATTTGCTAACGCAGAATGCGGGTGTACTAAACCTGTTTACAACCAAGCCCCTACTGCAAAAGGAAAAACCAGTACCATTAAAGTTACTTACAATGCAGAGTCTGTAGGTGTGTTTAAAAAGCGGGTAGACGTTAAGTTTGCACACTCCAATCAACCCTATATTTTAACCATTGAAGGTGAAGTGGTAGAAGTTAAAAAATAAGCTTCCCATTTAGTCCATCTTTTAATTTAAGTTATGTTAACCATTAGTAACAGAGGCAATGCCATGCCTTCTTCACCCATTAGAAAATTGGTTCCTTTTGCAGAAGCTGCTAAAAAGAAAGGCATCAAAGTTTACCATTTAAAAATTGGTCAACCAGATA
>CALRUG020000011.1:0-33181 GCA_943371295.1 Synechococcus sp. UW140
AGTTCCTGTTCTTGCATAAACTTTACTTACAGTTTGTCCTTCGTTAAAATTAGTAGGCACTTCATTCGGTACATCTCCAAAAAACACTTGGAAAAAAGTTTCGTAAGTAGCTTTTGCTCCAACGTTTACTTTAAAGTTATTGCTAGGATCTATATCTACTGTGGCTTCCACATTTTCAGGTGCCCTGAATGTAACGGTTAACTGCTGTGTTCTTTCAGTTGTTTTTCCTGATACATTATAGGCTACCAACTTAACATTGTATACCCCTTCTCTGTACACATGGGTAGTACTCTTTCCCGCAGTAACTTTTGCTGGTGCGGTAGTAGCATCGCCATAAAATACATCATAAGAAATAGCACCTTCTCCATTTGGAGTAATGGTTACTAAACCAGTATTGTCTTGGGTAATGGTAAACAAAGCGCTCAATTTATCTGGAACGCTTGCCCCTTCTACAAAAGAAGTATCCGTAAACTCCTTTTTGGTACAGCCGGTGAAAAGCAATCCCACCAATACTGCGCTGAATAAAAATTTTATTGATTTCATATCATTTTTTTTGTGGGTTGATTAATAGCCGCTGTTTTGTGGTAAGCCTGAAATTTCCACTTCTTGCTGAGGTATAGGAAATACTTCGTGCTTGCCCACTCTAAAGCCTGTGATTCTTGCTGCTGCTTGACCAGTTCTTACTAAGTCGAAGAAACGATCTCCTTCCATAGCTAGTTCTAAACGGCGCTCATTCCAAATCGCATCTCTTAATGCAGTACCCGCTCCAGAAAAATTATTGCTGGTATTTCCAAATGCACGCTCTCTTACTCTATTCAAATAAGTCAAGGCTTTTGCATCGTTGGGTGCTGCTGATCTATTGAATGCTTCTGCTGCCATTAACAATACATCTGAATAACGAATGATGCGGAAGTTATTGGTGTAGTTCAATTCTATTTGACCAGATGTTTCACCCTTACGTGGTAAATACTTTTGATTGTATAAGCCCGTGTTTTTAAATGGTGCTACTTGATAAGTAATATTGAAACTTGGATTGGCTGCTTTATATGCTTCAATATCTAAGATGGTTACATCTTTTCTTTGATCACCTGCAGTATAAGCTGCTGCTAAATTAGCGGTGGGCAAATTGGTACTCCAACCTGCTGCATAAGGCATGGCGCCCGATCCATTTAATCCTCTAACACCACACTGTTGTACTGCATAGTTTCCTTGACCCCTTGTTGCTCCACCCCAGTTATAATAAGGAGAGTTATTGCTATACTGAATTTCAAAAACAGACTCTGGTCCATTTTCGCCAGAAGCTAAAAACATAGAACCATAATTAGATACCAATGAAAATGCATTAGCTGTAATCACTGATTCTAAAACAGTTGCTGCTTCTGTAAATTTATTCTGGTACAAATACACTTTACCCAATAATGCTTGTGCAGCATATTTAGTAATTCTTCCTTTTTGTACTTGCACTGCAGGCAATGCTGCAACTGCTGCGGTTAAGTCTGCTTCAATTTGTTTATACACGTCTGCTTTTGCTGCACGCTTCAAAGATTTTGAATCGGTTAAGCCCAAACGCTTGTCTACAAACAATGGAACATCACCAAAAAACTTTACTAAAGTGAAATAGTAGTAAGCACGTAAAAAATATACTTCACCATATAAAGCTTCCTTACCTGCAAAGTTTACAGCTGCTCCTGCAAGGTTGGTTGCTTTATACTGCGTCATATAATTGGCGCGGTTTACGCCTTCGTATGCACTTACCCATAATTCTTGTAATGTGCTATTGATTGGGGTATGCGTGTAGTCGTCTATTTGTTGTAAGCTTAATACATCCGATGCATTTTCGCCACCAGCTACTGCATTGTCCGATGCAATTTCACCCACTACTACTGCTTGATTCAACCACTGCAAGGGCGTGTACACGCTTACTGCCATGGTTCTATAATCTGATTCAGAGCGTAAGTATTCTTTTTCTGTGATTACGAAATCCTCTTTGGGATCGTAGTCTACCCACTTTTTGCAGGAGACGCTAAGCATGGAAACCATGGCCAAGCTTAGAATAGTATAATTGAACTTTTTCATTGTTGTAATTTGTTTTCGTTAGAGTTTAATGTCTAATCCTACAGAGAAGGTTCTTGCTTGTGGATATGCACCACGATCAATACCTGTATCTAAAATTCCTCCAGCTATTTCAGGATCAAATCCAGTGTACTTGGTGAATGTGAATGCATTTCTTACCTGTACATAAACCCTTAATTTGCTGAATGCTTTTTTAACTGTAGATGAATTGAATGTATATCCTAGTTGGATATTTTTGATTTTCACAAAAGAACCATCTTCTACATAACGATCACTTACTCTAATATTGCTATTGGCATCGGTAAATGAATAACGAGGATATCTTGCATCATTGGTAGAACCTTCTCCAGTCCAACGAGCCAATACTTCTCTTGATTTGTTTGAGTAGTTGGCATTACGCTCATAAGCTTTGTAAATATCATTGCCTATTGATGCATAAGTAAACATATTGAAATCAAAGTTTTTGTAATCCAAGCTTAGGTTCCAACCCATGGTGAATGTTGGGAATGGATCTCCAATCTTCGTGCGGTCGTTAGCGTTAATTACGCCATCACCATTAATATCTGCAAATTGAATATCGCCTGGAACTGCTCCTGCTTGTGTAGGTGCTTTAGCAATATCTGCTGCATTTTGAAATAAGCCTACTGTTTTGTATCCAAAGAAATAACCAGGGGTTGCTCCTTTTTCAAATACAGTTACGTTTTGGCTTTGTCCATTAAAATAGAAACCACCTAAAATTTTTGCTGTACCATCATCGTTGGTAGCAGTTACTTCGTTTTTAGCAGTGGTGAAAGTTAAGCTGGTATTGAACTTAAGGTCTTTACCAAATATATCATTGTAGCTAATGCTCAAATCTAAACCACGTGTACTGGTAGAACCAATATTCGCAGTTGGTATAGGCACAGTTCCTAAATACATGGAAGCAGAAGGAGTAAACAATAATCCATCTACATTCTTTTGGAAATAATCTACGGTTAAGTTTAATTTTCTAGAAAGGAATGCCGCATCAAATCCAAAGTTCGCTTGCAATTGTTTTTCCCAGCGCAATGCATTGTTAGCTGCTGATGCAACTGTTGAACCAGGATAAAATACGTCACCAAAATTGTATCCATTACTATTTGCAGTAGGACCATAACTAGGACCTCCTGTTACAATAGAAACATATTGAGGATTTACATTCTCATTTCCGATTGAACCATAACTACCACGAATCTTTAAATAATCTACTACTTTAGATTTAAAGAATGACTCATTAGATATAACCCATCCCGCAGATCCAGATAAGAAATTAGCAAATCTATTCTCCGATCCAAACGCATAAGAGCCATCTCTTCTAAGCGTCAATGATGCTAAATACTTGTCTTGGAAATCGTAGTTAACACGTCCAAAATAAGAAAGGTTTCTTCTAAAATATTGATAGTAATATCCATTAATGGCATTGCTATTGGTAGCATTGTTGTTTCCAGTTGCTGCTGTGAAGTCTGCAAAATCCCATGAGTTAAATGGAACATCTTGTCTGCTTGCACCTGCTGCATTACCAGAGGTTTTTGCAACTGCCATACCTACTACGGTTTCAAATTGGTGATCATTTTTGATCTTGAAATTGTAGTTCGCGTAAGTTTCCCAAGTCCAGTTAAAATTGCTGGTCTTCTCATGAGATACACTATTGAATCTTCCTGCAACAGTTGATCCATCCGCATTCATAGAGTTGTCTACGTTTTGTGGACCATAAAATACCAATGGATTAAATCCTTTTGCATTGCCATCGTATTTGGTATAACCAAAACGAGTAGTCAACTTAAGGTCTTTCATAACATCGTACTGCAATTCAAATTTTCCGTAGATTTTTGAACCAGTGTTCTTATTGTAGGTATTTTCTAGTTTGGTAAGGGGATTATAAATCTCCGATAACAACAACGTACTAAATCCATATTGACCCACTGTGTTGGGAACCGTGTTCATCACTGATACAGTTGGGTCAAAATTGATGGCACTACCTATAATAGAGTTGAATGAATTTTCTTGAACACCTCTACCAGAAAGCGTTACGGCAGTGGTATTGATCAACAATTTCACTTTAGAACTCAAATCGAAATTTAAGTTGGCAGTAAAGTTACCACGGCTAAAGCGGCTCTTGCTGTCTCCACCTACTATACCACCTTGGTCTACATAACCACCACTTAAGAAATAAGTCATTTTATCGCTACCACCTCTTGCCGCAATAGAATGCGTTTGAAAAGAAGCGTCTTTAAATACTTGGTTCTGCCAATTGGTACCAACTCCTACTTTACTGAGATCAGAAAAAATAACTGGACCACCAGCTACTGTACTTCCCTCATTAATCATAGCGGCATACTCAGATGCATTCAACACCCCAATGGTATTGATGACGTTTTGTACACCGTAGTTACCATTGATAGTGATATCGGTTTTTTGGTTTTTGCGGCCCGACTTAGTCGTAACAACAATTACCCCGTTACCCCCTTTTACTCCATATATAGCGGTAGCAGCCGCATCTTTTAATACGTTGATGTTTTCAATATCAGCCGCATTAATAGAGTTGAAGTCGGTCAATGTTTGTGGAACTCCATCTATAATTACCATTGGATCTGTACCTGAGAAAGAAGGAATACCTCTTACTAATACAGTTGGTTTTGATCCAGGAGTACCATTTTGAATCACATTTACCCCTGAAGCTCTACCCTGTAGGGCTTCTTCTGTTCTAACTGGCTTTAATTTTTCAATGTCTTCACTTTTTACGGTAGAAATAGCACCTGATACTTTGGTGATTTTTCTTGTACCGTATCCAATTACAATAACATCATTTAAGGTATTGGCTGTGCTCAACTCCAAAGCAATACCCAGGGTTACTGGTCCATTGATGGTGTTTTTTACAGATTCAAATCCTTCAAATGATACTACCACCACTGCGCCCTTGGCAACATTGATGGTAAATTGACCTTGGGCATTGGTTTGGGTAGCCTGTTGGGTACCTTGAACAATTACTGAAGCCCCGGCCAGTGCTTCCCCTGTACTTTTATTGGTTACTTTACCGCTTACAGCAATTTGCTGCGCCAGTACCTGCTGTAGAAAACCACCCATGATAAATAGGAGGCAGAGCAGTAGAAATCTTAATCTCATAATGCAAGCTTTTTGGTGAATGAAATGCAGTCGTTTTAACAATATAAAAATATTTCACTCTACTTCAATGAAAGAATAACTTGCCCCTACATTACTACATCAAGATTTCTAAATGATTGATTTTTAATAAAATGGAGTACATCAAAACTACATCAAGCTTTTTTTGTTATATTCATCATACCATTTTTACCGCTTGCTGAAAAAATTAACCATATTCCTTTTATTCCCCTTGGTTGGATGGGGGCAAAACACCATCGGTTTACCCGAAATAATCAACTATTCTAAAAACCAATACAATGCCGGGGCCCAAAACTGGGACATCCGTCAAGACAAACAAGGGGTCATTTATCTGGCCAATAATGAAGGACTCTTAACTTTTGATGGAAAATCTTGGCAATTGTACCCTTTGCCCAATAAAACCATCGTTCGTTCAGTTCTTGTGGGAGAAGACGGTAAAATTTATGTGGGTGGCCAAGACGAATTGGGCTATTTTTTGCCAAATACGGCTGGAAAACTGGTTTTTACCTCGTTAATTCCCTCTATTTCTGCCGCAGATCGCAATTTTGGTGATGTTTGGGATATTGTCTCTTTTAAAAAAGGGGTCTATTTTAGAACTTCCAATAAAATTTTCCGGTTTTTTAACGGAAAAATATTCGTTTTTACCGCTCCTGGTGAATTTGCCTTCCTAGAAAAAGCGAATGATCAACTGATTGTACACGATTTTGAAAAAGGCCTGCTTTATTTTGATAAAAACCAATTGCTTCCCCTGGTACCTGTTGCTGAAGGGGCTAATTCAGAAACTGCTACTTCGAAAAGTGCTGGTTCGGATGGGGCTGGTTCCATAAAGGGGCTTCAACTTTCCAAAACCGATGCAGTCACTTCGCTTATTCCAATTGGCGAAAACAAATCCTTGGTCACCACCCTTAAAAACGGATTATACCTGCTCCGTCAAAACCGATTAGAAAAAGTCAATTCGGCCAATAATACCCTTTTTGCCAATGAGCGTATTTATGCTGCTACTAAAGTAAACGAAGAGTGGATTGCCCTTGCAACCACCAATGGTGGAGTATATATTATTGACCATGCTGGAAATATTATTCAACGTTTTGCAAGAACAGAGGGATTGCAGAACAATAATATCTTGAGTATTTTTCTAGACCGAGAGAAAAATCTCTGGCTGGGGCTCAACAATGGGATTGATTTTATTGCCAATAACAGTGCCATCAAAAATATTTCTCCTCAATTAAATGAAGAGTCTGGCTACGCGGCCATGGTACAAAACAACCAACTCTATTTAGGCACTTCGAATGGTCTATTTGTGGCTCCCCTTCAACCCGCCAAAGACATCAGTTTTAGCAAAGGGAATTTTTCTTTAGTCAATAATACACGTGGACAAAACTGGAACCTGCAACAAATCAATGGCAAATTATTATTGGGTCATCACGAAGGTGCTTTTGAAATCAAGGGTAATTCGGCGGTTCCATTTTCTAACTATGCTGGGTTTTGGAATTTTATTCCTTACCGTACCGGGATCATAGCTGGAAATTACAAAGGCTTACTCTATATAGACGGATCCACTCAAACCCCCATCCCCAACTTTACGGAGTCTTCTCGTTTTGTTGCGGTAGATATGAATCTGAATACCTGGGTTTCGCATCCATACCATGGTGTATTTAAAATTGATAGCAATAAACAAGTAACCACTTATGGTATTGAACAAGGTCTTCCTTCTACTTTAAATAACCATGTATTTCTGATTAAAAATAAAATCAGCGTTGCCACCAGTAAGGGGGTGTATCAATACAATAAAGAAACCAACTTATTTGAACCGGATGGTTTTTTCCTAAATCTTTTGGGCACTAAAAGCATTCGCTATTTAAAAGAAGACAAAGAAGGAAATATTTGGTACATCAACGAAAAGAATATTGGGGTGATAGATTTAACAGGCGATCAACCTCAATTAATTGATATACCCGAATTGAAAAATAAAATGTTGAGTGGATTCGAAATGTTGTATGCTGTAGATGAAAACAATATTTTTTTAGGGGGCGAACGTGGATTTTATCATATCAATTATAAAAAATACAAACAGAATACCCCACAATTATCGGTGCAAGTAAGATCATTAAAAATTGGGAGCAATTTAGACAGCTCAGTTTTTGGAGGATATTTTAATCGCCTCGATTTACCCGCTATTCAGTTAGAAGATCGTATTCCACAAATCAATTATGATTTCAATAGTGTTCGTATTGATTTTACTGCTTCACAACACGGATATTCCAATAACCTTGAATACAGTTTTAGATTAAAGGGACTAGAAAATAACTGGTCTGCATGGAGTCATAGAACAGAAAAAGAATACACCAATCTTTCTCCTGGTAAATATGTATTTGAAGTTAAAGCTCGAAATAATTTAGGCAATGAGTCTACGGTTTCAACTTTTAGTTTTGAAATATTGGCACCCTGGTACCGAACCCTTTGGGCGTATATAGTATATGGGCTTTTAGCCATTGCTGCCTTATTTGGTTTGTTTTATTGGCAGAAGAAAAAATTTATTCAACAACAATTCCGCTTTGAAGAAGAACAAAAAAAGTTGGTTTATATACACGAATTAGAATTGAGTAAAACAGATGGCGAACTAGCTGCATTGCGCAATGAAAAACTAGAGGCCGACCTGAATTTTAAAAATACTGAATTGGCTTCCTCTGCCATGCACTTAGTTAAAAAAGGAGAGTTGCTTACTAAAATAAAGACTGAATTAAATCAGATTACTAAAAAAATAGACAACGAATACGCCATTACCGAGTTAAAGAAAATGATTAAAACACTCAGTGAAGACGAACAATTAGATGAAGAGTGGGAATATTTTACCAAACACTTCGATAAGGTTCACAGCAACTTTATTGTTTCACTAAAATCGATTCATCCCAATATCAGCAACAACGAAATAAAACTCTGTGCTTATTTACGCATGAATTTAACTACCAAAGAAATTGCACAGTTGATGAATATATCAGTAAGAGGTGTAGAAATCAGTCGATACAGGCTTAGAAAAAAACTAAACCTTGCTACTGAAGTGAACCTCTTCAATTACTTGATTGCAATTGGTAATGATGATACTACTGAACAATAGTTTATATTTGAACTAAACAATTACAATATGAAAGAGCAAAACTTTAAAAATCATACCCAGTTGGTATTTGGATGGCATGGTCTTACCTTCTTCGCTATCCTTGCTGTATTAATTGGTTCATTCATCAATTTGAATGGTTCTGCTCCTGAGAACAAATATTCTGCTTCATTAATTTGTGTGATTGCATTAATCTGTTGTTTCTTTTTTGCCTATGTGCGCATTTTTGCACTAAAAGCGCAAGACAGAGCAATAAGAGCCGAAGAAAACTTACGTCACTTTGCATTAACCGGAAAACTATTACCAGCAGGATTAACGGTTAGTCAAATTGTAGCATTGCGTTTTGCATCAGACGAAGAGTTTCCTGCTTTGGCCACAAAAGCCGCAGCAGAAAACTTATCGAATAAACAAATTAAACAATTTATTCAACAATGGAAAGCAGACTGGTACAGGGTGTAAACTCAAGTGATATCTTTGAGCGGTTAAGAAAAGGGGAGACCATTTTACCCAATGATCCAGAAGCTTATAAAATGATTGAAGCTTCTTTAGCAACAAAAAGCTTGCTAATTCGAATGAATAGTACAGCTGATTCTGCCGAAATAAGAAGTATTTTATCTCAAATCACAGATAGCAAAATTGATGATAGCACTACTATCTTTACTCCACTATATATTAACTACGGGAAACATCTTTCAATAGGTAAAAACGTATTCATCAATTTCGATTGTACTTTTTTAGACTTAGGTGGAATTACCATTGAAGATGGAGTTTTGATAGCCCCCAAAGTAAGCTTGCTTTCTGAAGGTCATCCCGTTTCGCCTGTAAACAGACACGCTTTAGTGGTTGGACATATTCATATCAAAAGGAACGCCTGGATAGGTGCAAACGCAACTATTCTCCAAGGTGTCACCATTGGCGAAAACGCAGTAGTAGCGGCTGGATCCGTTGTTACCAAAGATGTTCCAGACAATACCATTGTAGGCGGAATTCCAGCTAAACCAATTAAAACCATTTAATTATTACTGGTTCTCGTAGAATCTCCAGTTGGTTGCAAAATCTTCTGTTAATGGTTGCTTGGTTAAAATGGCTCTCACCATTTCTACTGGCATGGCATTCATTTTCATGACTGCATCATGGTATTCCTTGTAGCTCATTTTTTTGCTGTCTACCAATTCTTTCTTGAGTGCGTAAAACTGTCTACCGCCTGTTAAATATGCTAATTGGTAAAGTGGAGGGTAAGCACCTGTAAAAGATCTTCTTACTTCGCCCTCTGCATTGGCTCTTTCGTGGCCTACTCGGTCTACTAAAAAATCAATGCATTGTTGAGGTGTCCATTTACTAGTATGGTAGTTTAAGGAAAAAATAATTCTTGCGCAACGATGCATATGCCAGAACAACATACCAATGCGGTCTTCTGGGGTTTTAGCAAATTGCATATCCCATAGAATCAATTCCCAATACAATGCCCAACCTTCACTCCAGAAAGGCGTTCCGAAATTTCTATAAGTTCTGTTGCGTTGATTTACAAATTGCTGCAAATTATGTCCGGCAATTAACTCATGGTGAACCACGGCTTTAGAAAAATGAGGATTGTTTCCACGCATACTCATCATTCTATCCTGATATGTCATGGTATTCGTGGGATAAGAAATAATAATATCTGCTCCGCCTAAAAAGAAGGGAGCAACCAACTGACGCTCGGGACTCATCATCATCATGCCCCAGGTTTCTTCGGCCAATGATGGAATCGTAATGAGCTGATTTTTCTTTAGAAAATCAATGCTTTCATTATACAATTTTAAAATGAGTTCAGGCTGTTTGCCTTCTGGCACATAGGTGTTTTTTACTTTTTCCAATGCTGCTTTCCAGTCATTTCCAAATCCCATTTCTTTGGCAGCTTTCAACATTTCAGCTTCGCACCAAGCAAATTCTTTATTGGCAATATCAATTAACTCCTCTGGTGTATAAGGAATCATTTCATTTTTTAATTGTCTAATCAAACTCTCTCTTCCTGCTTGAACACCCACAATTCCACTTTTATCGGAAGCCGTTAATGTACTATTGGCTTTGGCTCTAAAAGCAGTACTGTAAGCATTCAATGCTTCATCCAAAGACTTTTGTGTTACAGGAATCCACCAACTAAATAATGGATCATATCCATTGTAAAATTCAAAAATGCTTTGAACGGTATTGCGTGCATTATTAATGGCTGCTGTAGCCGTTGCAACATCATCAGGGTCAATTGTACTTGTTTTCTTTAATTTTTCTTGTAACTGTTTTACTTGATCAATAATATCGTTCCAATCTTTTGCAACTGCTTTTGCATCGGGTTGTGTACCTCTTCTGCGAAGTTGTTCTAATGCATAAATTTTATCAGTAAAACCTACCCAGCTAGCTACTTTTTGTAATGATGCAGCATCCAATTGCAATTGTTCTAATCTGCTTGAAAGGTCTCTCTTAAATAAAATATAGTCTGCCTTACATTCTTGACTTAAGTTCTTAAAATTAACTGCAGCCAATTGTTGTTGGTAGTCTTTTACCAATTTTTGTAAGCGGGTATTTTTTTCTGGTGATCCAATACTCCAATCTGCGCCAAAACTTCCACGACTATTATTTAAGGCAGGGCTATAGTATCTGTTCAGCACCCTACTATCTGCAGTGAAACGCTGAATCAGTGCAGGCATTTCCTGACAAGGAATCCATTCATTGGAAGACGGTTGTGCCTGAATAAAATCAGGAGCTGCAAAAAGGATTGCAGAAAATCCTAGCAAACAAATTGTTTTTTTCATATCGGTAATTGTTGATAGTCGTGTAGTATGGGGCGTATTGCCAATGCACTGGTGATGACCTTATTTACTTGATCGAGTTCTTTGCCCTGTAATGGCAGCCTTGGTGCTCTTACATGCGGAGAGCCAATACCAGTATGCGTTGCAGCCAACTTAATATACTGTACTAATTTGGGGTGAATATCTAATTCTAATACTGGCAAGAACCAACGATAAATACTCAATGCTTCTGCCAATCTACCTGCTTTGGTTAGTCGATAAATGGCAACCGTTTCTCGAGGGAATGCATCTACTAATCCTGCAATCCAACCATCTGCCCCTAAGCAGAGTTCTTCATAAGCCAGCGTGTCTACTCCACATAAAATTTTAAATCGATCCCCAAAACGGTTTTTCATTCTGGTTACATTCGATACGTCTCTGGTAGATTCTTTTACTGCTTGAATATTAGGATACTCCATCAATGATTCAAACATATCAAGTGTTACTTCAATTTTATAATCTACTGGATTATTGTAAATCATTATGGATAAAGAAGTAGCTGCGGCAACTGCTTTAAAATATTGCACGGTTTCGTTGTCATCCGATTTATACCGCATGGGTGGCAATAACATAAATCCGTCTGCACCTGCTGCTTCCGCTTCTCTGGCAAATGTTACTGCTGCTTTAGTGGTGGACTCTGCAATATTTAGAATAATGGGGAAATTCATGGGCGCAATCAATTTGGCCCTTTTTAAAAGCATGATTTTTTCTTCATTCAGCAATGTGCTTGCTTCACCTAATGAACCTCCTATGATTACCCCTTGTACACCTGCGTCAATTTGTGCTTGTAGGTTTTTTAAAAATAATTTTTCATCTATGGTTTCATCAGCATTAAATGGTGTTAGCAAAGCAGGATAAACGCCAGTCCAATTAGGGGTTGCCATTTTAATTGTTTTTGGTAAACAATTTAACCAAAACAAATGGGCTAGTCTAAAATATTATGCCAATGAATTAGATTACTTATTTCAATAAATGAGCAAGCGTTCCATAGTCTTTAGTAAAAGCTATGATATTGTTGTAATGTTCAAATTCTTCTTTGCTGTGCATAGTAGTAATGGCCACTGCTTTCATTCCCGCATTAGCTGCTGCTTCTACCCCTTTTGGCGCATCTTCAAAAACAATGCAGTCTGATGGGTTTACGCCTAACTCTTCAGCTCCTTTTAAAAATACATCAGGATTAGGCTTACTCACTGGAACATCAAAAGCACTCACGATAGAAGAAAAATATTTTCTGATATTTAACTCATCTAACACAAAGTTGATATTGAAAGGAATAGCTGCAGAGCCAATACCCATGGGTATTCCAGCTGCACTCGCAGCATCCAAAAATTCAATTAAACCATCTAGGGGCTTCATATGTGGCCGATAGATTTCTTGGTATTTTCTTTCTTTCGCCATTTCAATTTCACTTACTTGTGCCGGACTAAATGCACCTTTCCCAAATACTCGGTCTAATAATTCTGAATTCTTACCATACATTTCCGCCGCAACTTGTTCAAAACTCATCTTGGCCCCTAATTCATTTACTAAAACATGGTACCATACTTTTTTATGGTAAGCCATATCGTCTACTATGGTTCCATTTAAATCAAATAAAAACGCTTTTGCCATTCAATTCTTTTGGGGCAAAACTATAGAAAGCTAATTATATTTTAGCGGACAATTAGGCGGGTAGCTATTTAAAGCTAGTGTCTATTTGTTGCGAGGGCTATTTGTAACGAGTAGCTATTTTAAACAATAGTTTAAGATATTGCTTAACAGAATAAGCATTTACTTGAAACTTTAATGCATCTTTTGCAACAATGATTGCTTCTTCAACATCGTGATTGGCATGCCATTGCCTATGCGCCAAATTAGCAAAGTAAAAAGCATAATTTTTACGAGATGCTTTTTCTGATTCTGTCCTTAAGTGTTCTGGCAAGTGGGCAATATTATACAACATGGTATTATAAATGTCCAAAAAATTTTTCCTGTTCTTGAATGAAACCGCTGTAATGTTTTGATCATGGTTTCTATACTTAGCCAACACTTCTGGATGATACGCTACTGGATATTTTGCTGCTATTCTGTTCCACATCAACCAATCTTCACAACAATGTACCATATAGAAAGAACCCAAGTCTTCATACACAGTTCTTTTTACCACTTTAGCTGGCGGCTCTAAATATTGCCTTATTGCAATTCTTTGTTGCCAATTTTTTAATATCCCACGCTCATCTCCAACAGGTTCGTTGGTCCAAACAATATTACCCGCATCATCTACCACGCGCCAATCGGTGCAAGCTGCACCAGCTTCTGGAAAATCAAGGAATAGTTGGGTAATGGCTTTATAAAAACCTGGTTCAACATAATCGTCACCATGCAGAATATGAATATACTCTCCAACAGCTCTATTAATGCAGGTTTCAAAATTTCTGACATTGCCCACATTTACGGGTTGTCTATAATATTTTACTCTCCCCTTACCAATCCTTTCCACTATTTCCGCTACATCTCCTTCGTTACTCACATCGTCCACCACTTCTATTTGCATTCGGTCTTCGCCAAAGTCTTGGCATAAAACAGAGCGCAAAGTTTGTTCTAAATAAGCTAACCCGTTATAAACGGGAATCATTACAGACCATTGCAATCGCTTAGTACCAGGAGGGAGTGGTAGTATTACAGGAGGCTTGGATGGTATTCGCTCAAAATTGGAATCTGGCATTCAACTCTTAATTGGATCATATAAATATAAGGCTGTTTCTGTAATGAGCACTATAAAAAAAGCTTAAAGCAATTTACTGTCATAGGAAAACCCAGCATAAATCAACGCAGCTTTTTCTATTTTATAGTACCAATCAGGTTTAATAAATTTAAGGATTCTATCATCCAATCAAATTATGAAAAATCGGGTCATCGTTTATTTACTTCTGCTCTTACTACTTCAGCCATTTCAAATGCTGAGCCAATCGAAACAAAATCGAACCACACTTATTCAGCATGTTTGGATTCTAGATGGAACAGGCAGTCCAGCAAAAAAGGGATCGATAAGAATAAGCGGAAACCGCATTGTAGCCATTGGAAAACTACAACCATTGGCTGGTGAAATCGTGATTGATGGAAAAGATCAATACTTAAGCCCTGGTTTTATTGATTCGCATAGCCATCATTTTGGCAGTTTGAAAAAGGAACCGAGTGGTATTGCAATGACTAATCAAGGAATTACCACCATCATCATTGGACAAGATGGAGATAGCCATCCAATGGATAGTTTAACAACATTTTTCCGGCAGCATAAAATTGCGGTTAATGTTGCTACTTATACAGGGCATAGCTCTATCAGAGAGCAGGCAATGGGTGAAAACAATCTGTTTCGTTCATCTACATTAGCAGAAATAGCAGAGATGAAAAAGTTGCTGGCAGCCGATTTACAAAAAGGTTCCTTGGGTTTATCTACCGGATTAGAATATGAATCTGCATTTTATAGTAGCAAAGAAGAAGTAATTGCATTAGCACAATTGACGGCGAAGTTCAAGGGCAGGTACATGAGCCATATTCGAAGCGAAGACATCCAATTAGATGATGCAATCAATGAAATTATTGATATTGGCAAAATAACTAGAATGCCTGTCAAATTATCTCATATTAAAATTGCCAATAAAGATGATTGGGGCAAAGCTGGTTTGATTATTCAAAAACTAGAACTAGCACGTAAAGAAGGGGTAGACATTACTGCCGATATTTATCCATATAATTTTTGGAATTCTACTTTGCGTGTATTGTTTCCAGATAAAGCATTTACCAATCTTAAAAGCGCAGAGTTAGCAGTAAACAAATTATTTGATGCCAATCAATCGGTGCTCGTAAGATTTGCGCCGAATCCATTGTATGCCGGCAAAACCATTAGTGCCATTGCCAAAGAAAGAAATGAAACTGAAGCGATAACCCTAATGAATTTAATTCAAATTGCAGCGGACTATAAAAAAACCAATCCGAATGCTAGCGGCATTGAAGCTTTAGCTGGTAAATCAATGAACGATGCAGATGTTGCTGAATTCATGAAATGGAATCAAGCCAATATTTGTTCAGACGGAGCTGCTGGAGGGCATCCCAGAGGATATGGGGCTTTCACTAGGGTGCTGGGTAAATATGTTCGAGAGCAACAATTACTCACCTTATCAGAAGCCATTCACAAAATGACTGGACTGACTGCTCAACATTTGGGATTAAAACAAAGAGGCAAAATTGCTATCGGCTATTTTGCCGATTTAGTACTATTTAATCCTGCTACCGTTAACGACCATGCAACCATTGAAAATGGGAAAGCATTGTCTACTGGAATTAATCAGGTTTGGGTAAATGGAAAAATAGTCTATCAACAGCAACAAGCTACTGGTGAATTTTCGGGAACTTTAATAAAACGCAACTAAGCTATCAAATGAAAAAAGCATTGGTATTAACGAATGGGATGTATCAAACTTCAGATGCAAAAACTGCACATGGTTTGGTGAGAGGTTCTGAACGATTTTTAATTGCGGGAATAATTGACCATGCAAATACAGCCAATAAAGATGCAGGTGAATTATTAGATGGCATACACAGAAATATTCCTGTATTTGCTGATTTAGCAGCAGCACTTGTTGCGGTTGACAATGCCAATACGTTAATTATTGGGGTGGCAACAGTTGGAGGAAAATTACCAGCAGATATGATGGTCATTATCAAAGATGCTATTTCAAAAGGTCTTTCCATTGTAAATGGATTACATGATTATTTAAATGATCATGCAGATTTAGTTGAGTTGGCAAAAGAAAATAATTGTACCCTTACCGATATAAGGAAGCCTAAAAAAAGAGAAGACTTGCATTTTTTTACTGGGGAAATTTTCAAAATTAAAACGCCCATCGTTGCAGTTATTGGTATGGATTGTGCCATGGGTAAAAGAACGACTGCCCGAATGTTGATGCAAGCTTGTGCGAAAGAAAATATTAAAGCAGAAATGATTTACACTGGTCAAACAGGTTGGTTGCAAGGCAGTAAATATGGGTTTGTATTTGATTCAACGCTGAATGATTTTGTTTCTGGAGAATTAGAGCACGCCATTCTTAGCTGTAATAAAGAAGTACAACCAGACATTATCTTTTTAGAAGGCCAGTCTGCATTAAGAAATCCAAGTGGTCCATGTGGATTAGAATTGTTGATTTCTGGAAACGCTAAACAGGTGGTTCTACTCTTTGCTCCAAAAAGAATGTATTTTGACAACGAAGAACATTGGGGCAAAATACCCAGTGTTGAATCGGAGATAGCCATCATTGAACAGTTTGGTTCTAAAGTTATTGCCTTGGCCATGAACACCGAAGGTTGCAGCAACGATGAAGCACTTGCAATAAAAAATTCCATGGAATCATCGCTACAAATACCTGTATTGTTACCCATTCAAACTGGTGTAGCTCCTTTGATTCCTGTATTAAAATCATTATTGCAATAAATATAGAAGACATGAAAATTGTTGCGATTCGTTCCTTTATTAAACATATGGCTTTAAAAAAGCCCTATACAATAGCATACAATACTTACACCGATGTGTCGATCGTTTTTACTGAAATTCAATTAGCCAATGGCATCGTTGGTATTGGCTCTGCCAGCCCTGCGGAAGATGTGGTAGGAGAAAGCCCTATACAAACATTGGCCAATTTGGAATCAGATTTTGTTCAGCAATTAGTGGGTAGAGATATTAGAAGCTTTCAAAAAATAATTGCAGAAGTACAAAAGCATTTTCACCATTTACCTGGTACGCAGGCCGCGTTGGATATTGCATTGCATGATGCTTTTGGAAAATGGGCAGGTATATCTCTTGCAGAATTTTATGGAATACAATCAGGACCACTTAAAACTTCCGTAACAATTGGAATTAAAAACACCATAGAAACATTGGCGGAGGCAGCTGATTATTTTTCTCAGGGCTTCAACATATTTAAAATTAAAACGGGTTTAGATGTAGAGGAAGACATAGAAAGAGTTTTGTTGTTAAATGAAAAATATGGAAAGCAAATCAACATTAGAGTAGATGCCAACCAAGGATATACTTTAAGCAAGCTCACCAGATTTATTAAAGCAACAGAACATACTGGGCTAGAATTAATTGAACAGCCACTTCCGGTTGGCAAAGAAACCGATCAATTATTACTAGATCCATCTAAGAGAAAAAAACTAGCTGCCGATGAATCATTGCATCATGCAAAAGCCGCTTTAGAATTAGCGAGCGTAAATCACCCCTTCGGTATTTACAATATTAAATTAATGAAGTGCGGCGGATTAATAGGAGCAAGAGAAATTGCAAGCATTGCGAAGCCAGCTGGTATCGCATTGTTCTGGGGGTGTAACGACGAAAGCATTATTAGCATTACTGCGGCATTACATGTGGCGTATAGTTGCCCACATACTCAGTATTTAGATTTAGATGGCAGTTTTGATTTAGCAGAAGATTTGGTGAAAGGAGGTTTTGAAATAAAAAACGGGTTGCTGATGATTAATCAACAACCCGGATTTGGTTTTGAATGGATTTAGTTGGTAACATGATTACTTGCGTAATCTTGCATCTGGTATTCTTCTTTAAAATCCTTTAATACCACTAATATATTTTTATCCTTTGAGCCAAAATTCATAAAGTCTTTAATCATTTCTAAAACGTCATAATCAATGTATACCGTGTTGGCTGCATTAATAACAACCGTACAGTTTTCAGGTAAATGAGCCAAAGTTTGTTTAATGGCTGCTTTATTTAAAAAAGAAACTTCTTGCGCTAATTCAATATGAATGGTTTCACCAGTATGGTGCTTTTCTTTTCTAAAGAAATAAGCCAGCTTCATATTTCCTTTTAAAATAAAATAAATACTGACTACCAAACCAATTCCAACTCCTTTTAATAAATCGGTAAATACTACCGCAATTACTGTAACAATAAATGGAATGAATTGCTGTAGACCATTGTGCCACATATGCTTGAAGGTCTTGACACTAGCCAGCTTTAATCCAATCATAATTAAAATGGCAGCCAAGCTGGCCATCGGAATTTTATTCAGTAGACCGGGTATTGCTAATATGGCAACCAATAAAAATACGCCATGTGCAATAGCGGCTAACTTGGTTTTAGCTCCTGCATTTACATTAGCCGATGTTCTTACAATAACCGATGTCATGGGCAATCCACCCAATACGCCTGCAAGCATATTTCCTATTCCTTGTGCAGTTAATTCTTTATTGGCACTTGAAAATCTTTTCAGTGGATCCATTTTATCTCCCGCTTCTAAACATAACAGCGTTTCAATGCTTGCTACAATTGCAATCGTAACTCCTACCATCCAAGCTTTTACATTAATGAATCCTTGTAAAGCAGGTGCTGTAAACTGATTGGTGAATTCAGTAAACGATTTGGCAACAGGCAAAACCACTAAGTGCTCATTCTTGATTTCCAAATCTGGGCTAGTGACTGCAAACAATTCATTTAATAAAATACCTGCAACAACTGCAACCAGTGCTCCAGGAATAGCTTTTATTTTTTTAAGTGCTGGTACCTTATTGAAAGCAATAATAATTACAATAGATACCGCTGCTACAATCATTGCTCCTGTGTGTGCAAAATTGAATGCATGAATTAATTCTGTAAAATATCCTTTATCGGCCTCTAGCAACTGATAAGAATAAAAATCTCCCTCATGTTCTAAATCATAGCCAATGGCATGAGGCAATTCTTTTTTGAGGATGATGATACCTATCGCCACCAACATACCTTCAATTACACTAGTAGGAAAATAACTAGAAATTCCACCCGCTTTTGCCAAACCCAACACCAATTGAATTGCTCCTGCAATTACTACTGCAGACAAAAATGTTTGATAACCCATTTCTGTTATTGCTACTAAAATAATGGCGATCAATCCAGCTGCAGGACCTGATACACTTACATTAGAATTACTCATATAGCCTACTGCAATACCACCAATGACGCCAGAAATAATTCCTGCAAATGGGGGTGCACCACTAGCTACCGCAATTCCTAAACATAGCGGTAGTGCTACTAAAAACACCACCATGCCTGCAAGCATATCTGCCTTAAAATATTTAGTAGAAAGTTTCATAGTATTATACTGCTTCGATTAATTGTTTTTTTTGCACTGGCTGGGTAGTCATGTTTTTGAAGAAATCAACTTCCCCGGTTTCAACATTATACATAGCACCTACAATGCCAATTTCTCCTCTTGAAAAATAATCTTTGATGATATCGCTTTTATGCAAAATTTCTTCCATGCTATTCTCCACATTGGCATAAGCTACATTGTCTTTAAAACAATGTTGGTCTTTATTCTTAAGCAAAGCTTTACTAATAGCAGGTTTAATTGCACTCAACAATCCAGTGATATGACCATCTTTCACATCTGCTTGTGCACTCTTAATAGCTCCACATGCAGTATGCCCTAAAACAACTAATACCTTTGAGCCTACATATTTTACAGCATATTCCAAACTGCCTAAAATACTGTCATTTACAATATTTCCAGCGACCCGAATACTGAATAAATCTCCTAAACCCTGGTCAAAAATTAATTCAGCGGATGTTCTTGAATCCATACAACTCAACACCACCCCAAACGGGAATTGCCCTTCACGGGTTTCATTAATCATTTCTAAATGATCGTGATCTTTACTTAAGTTATTAACAAATCGATTATTCCCTTCCACCAATAATTCATAGGCTTTGGCGGGGGTTAAATTTTCTAAATATTCTTTTGAATGTTTTCTCATGATTAAATTATTCTAGTTAATGCTCAAGATGGGCATCAACAATTTGTTCAACAAAAAAGGTAAAATAAAACTTCAAGGTTAAACTATGCCCTATTTGGAGGGGGTACCAACAATTCACCATGATAGGCTTGATAGCTATCTGCATCTAAACTAATAGTGTGAGCTAACGAAGTATAATTAAAAGCTATAAATGCTGCGGAATGGTGAATATATTCTTCTACAATACCATTGCAATTATGTGGCTTCTCTTCAGAACTACTATTTAAAGGATTAGCGGTTTCTTCTTCACCACCATTGTCTATAGGAGATTCTATGCTCGTTAATTGATCTTGACTAAACTGACTAGCCATTAGAAATGGGGTGCTTACGGTAAGCCATACCAAGGCCAACACAAAAAAACCTGCATTGATCTTTCTTAATAAAATGGATATATACTTGGCTTTACGCATATTTTACAACCTATGGTTGTACGCGTAAAATTAGGGGAAAACAACTATACGTTGTAAAGTCAATCGGATTTAATAAAATTTTATCATGGCTTTAACCATCCATTTTTTTTATACCAGTCAACGGTATGTTCAATGCCTTTCTGCAGCGGAAAGTCGGGCGAAAATCCCCATTGCTTTAAAACAGTTGCATCCACTGCCCAATTGGGTGCTTGAAACTCTTTCAACCGCTCCTTGTTTAGCACCGGCGTTACTCCCCTTATATTACCTATCCACTCACTTACTTGTGCAGCTGCTTTTGCTATGGGAACAGGGACCACTATGGGGAGTGTTTTCTTCCCCAATACGGCTTTCACTATATTATTAAACTCCTTTGCTGTATAGTTGGAAGTATCACTTAAAAGAATATTTTGAGCATTAATGGGTTGATCAACACTTAAGAAAACTGCTTTACAAACATCTTGTACATGAATAAAGCTGAGCTGCTGCTCGGTATTACCTATATACAGTTCAAGATGTTGATTCAAAGATTGTATTAAGACCAATAAGTCTTTTTCTCTTGGTCCATATACCGTTGTTGGATGAACAATTACATATGGAAATTGATTTTTGGTTGCCAGCATTTGTTCTGCAGCCAATTTGCTTTTGCCGTATGCGGTGATGGGTGATTGTATATTGGTTTCAGCAACCGGATTCTTTCCTTGGCCTGGCCCATAAGACGCCAAACTACTCAAAAAGACAAAGCGCTCTGGAACCATTTCTAATTCAATCAATGCATCTACTAATCTTTCTGTATTGTGTAAATTAACTTGATAATATTCATCTAATACCCTACTCTTCGTGAGCCCTGCAGCATGCACCACCACATCGAATGGGCCAAATGATGCTGCATTTTTACGAAGTTGATTTTGCAATTTTTCTTTATTCGAAAAGTCCATTTCAAATAAATGCAGATCGGGATGATTCAAGTATCCTCTGCTACTAGATGATCGTATTCCAGCAAAAGTTCTGTATCCTCTTTTTAATGACTCTTCCACTAAAAAGCTACCAATGAATCCGCTGGCACCCGTTATCAGTATATTTTTCATTGAAATGCTGGTTATAGTTGCTTAATAAAACAACGTCTGCGCTTATGTTGCCTTGCATCAAAATGCTGCCAGGTACTTTGTACTTTGGTATTCTCTTCTAACTCAGGATTGCTCTCTGCAAAAACAATACCTGCTTTGGCATAGTTCTTATTAAACTCTCTTAATACGATTGCATTAACGCCCTTTCCTTGCAAACTTTTATCAATGCCAATTAATAACAAATCAACTTCATCATTTTTCTTTAGTGCAGTTAGCAAATGAATAAAACCAAATGGAAACAAAGAGCCATTTGCTTTTTGCAAAGCTTTTGAAAGCGAGGGCATAGAAATACCAAAGCCCACTAATTTATTTTGCTCATTGGCAATTAAGGTAATAAAGTCTACCCTAATCATTGAGAAATACATTTTTACATAATAATCAATCTGGCGCTGTGTTAATTCTACTACACCGTATAATTCAGCATAGGTTTCATTCACCAATTGAAATACTTCTCTTGCATAAGGCTTTAAATCCTTAGTAGATTTCATAGGCACTACATGCAACTTAAATCTGCGCTCTACCAGATTGGCGATCTTTAAAATATTTTCTGGTAATTCTTTGGGAACATTGATGCGATATTCTACCCAATCAACTGCTTTACCATAACCCAACTGTTCCAAGAATTGAGGATAGTAGGGATAGTTATATATGGTAGCCATGGTTCCACGCTCTTCAAATCCTTCTATCAACATGCCTTCATAATCCAAGTCGGTAAAACCCAATGGACCATGCACTGCAGTACATCCCAATTCTTTCGCCCAAGTTTCTACTTGTTGTATTAATGCACCAGCAACATTGATGTCTTCAATAAAATCAATCCATCCAAAACGCAAATAATTATTCTTCCAGCGCTCAACATATTTCTTATTGTAAATGGCGGCAACCCTTCCAACCACTACTCCATCATGAAGTGCCAACCAATAGCGGGCTTCACAAAAATCAAACGCTGGATTTTTTTTTGGGTTGAGCGTAGCCGCTTCATCAAAACGAAGCTTAGGAATATTATAAGGGTTGTTTTTATACAACGCATACGGAAAGTCTAGAAAAGCATTCATCTGCTTTTTACCAGTTACTTCTTGAATGGTAATCGCCATAATGGAAGTGGTATTATGCTACAGATACGTGTCTAGCTATATTGAGCTCATTGGCAACCAACTGCAATTTTTCTAATGCAGTATCTAATTGCTCTTTCGTATGTGTGGCCATGATAGACATTCTAATAAGCGATGAATCACTTTTAACAGCAGGAGATACCACTGGATTTACAAAAACACCTTCTTCAAAAAGACGTTGTGTAAATTTAAAAGTGAGGAAGTTATCTCTTATATAAATAGGAATGATGGGCGTTTCTGAAGCACCCATTTCAAAACCCAATTCTTGTAAAGCATTCACCATATAAGCCGTGTTCTTCCAAAGCATTTCTAATCTTTCTGGCTCGCGTTGAATAATTCTCAATGCAGCTAAAGCAGATGCAGTTGCAGATGGAGGAGTGCTTGCACTAAATATCATTGGGCGTGCAGTATGCTTTAAAAAGTTGATCATTTCTTTGCTTCCAGCAACATAACCTCCTAAAGAAGCCAATGATTTACTAAAAGTTCCAACGATTAAATCAACTTCATTGGTTAATCCAAAATGATCTGCAGTACCCTTACCCAACTTACCCAATACACCTAAAGAATGGGCATCATCTACCATTACCAATGATTGGTATTTCTTCGCTAATGCTACAATCTCAGGTAGTTTACAGATATCTCCTTCCATGCTAAAAATACCATCAACCACAATCATTTTGATGGTGTCTAATGGAACAGTACTGAGCTTTTGCTCAAGGTCGCGCATATCGTTGTGCGCATATTTCAAAATCTTAGAAAAAGACAATCTTGCTCCTTCAATAATAGAAGCATGATCTAATTCATCTAAAATGATTACGCCGGTTCTTCCTGTAATAGCAGAAACAGCCCCTAAATTTGTTTGAAATCCTGTGGTAAAAGTTAGTGCGGCTTCTTTACCTATATGCTCTGCAAGCGCATTTTCTAATTCAACGTGTAAATTAGAAGTCCCGTTTAAAAAACGAGAACCAGAACAACTGCTTCCATATTGATCAATGGCATCTTTGGCCGCTTTTAATACTTCGGGATGGTTGGTTAGCCCCATATAACTATTAGAGCCAAACATCAATACCTTGTTGCCACCAATCATTACTTCCGTGTCATTGTTTTTCTCAATTGCACGGAAATACGGATAAATACCTGCGCTTTTTAATTCGTCGGGGGTAGTAAAACTTCTAATTTTTTCCAGTAAACTCTCTTGAATCATTCTTTATACAATTTTGACAATTTTGAACTGAAACGCAGGTTTCGGTAGCAAAAAAATCTGCTGAATTTTATTGTTTATTCAGGCTGAAACATTTGCAAAGATATTAAATTACAATAAGTTAACAGTAAAACAATACCAATAACCTATTGATTTAATAGAAATTTACTAAAAAAACAGCCAAAAAAGCTCATTTGATAAACAAAAACAGCATTTTTTATCTAAAAACTTCAATAAAATGACCAAATTCCTTGTTTTTTTAACCCTTTTTTTGGGGCTAAATAGGCCAATTTTTAGTCAAAATCCGATAATTCCATTGTACAGTGGTCCCATTAAAGGGTCAGAAAACTGGAATTGGGAAGAGGCAGAGAATACTAAAAATGATTGGGGATTAAGAATCGTTTATAATGTGGCCAAACCCACCCTTACCGTTTTTAAACCAGAAGAAGGTAAAGCCAATGGAACATCCATTATTATTGCTCCCGGTGGAGCATTCCGCGCATTATCCATTGACAACGAAGGATATGACGTGGCTAAGTGGTTGGTTAAAAAAGGTATTACCTGTTTTGTATTAAAGTATCGCCTAATCAAAAGCAATACCACCGATCCTGTTACCGAAATGAATGCCATTTGGGGTAGCGAGAAATTTAATCAACAAAATATGGAGCTGATTCCGCTAGCCATTGCAGACGGAAGGGCCGCCATTTCGTATGTTCGAGCACATGCTGATGAATTTAAATTGGATCCTAACCGAATTGGCATCATGGGTTTTTCTGCTGGGGGAACGGTAACTGCCGGAACAGCTTACGGGTACACTGAAGCCAATAAACCCAATTTTATAGCTCCTGTTTATGCATATTTTCCTAAAGAATTACAAGGCAAATTAGCACAAGATGCACCTCCTGCCTTTATTTTAGCTGCATCTGATGATCACCTCGAATTAGCTAGTCATAGCGTAGACTTATACAGTCAATGGTTGGCAAATAAACAACCAGCAGAATTACACTTGTATGCAAAAGGAGGACATGGTTTTGGTATGGCTAAACAAAAAATACCAACAGATAATTGGATTGAACGTTTTTCAGATTGGTTACAAATGAACAATTGGCTAACCAAAAGCAATTATGATCCTGCACTAAAAGCATATGAGAAAAAATCATTTGCTTTTGCTGCCGATAAAAATTTACCCTACAGAATTTTATATCCTGAAAATTATGATCGCAATAAAAAATATCCGCTGATTTTAGTTTTACATGGCGGAGGGGAGCGCGGTGATGATAATGAAAAACAATTGATACATGGTTCCAAGCTTTTTTTAACACCTGCGAACAGAACCAATTATCCTGCCATTGTAGTGTTTCCCCAATGCCCATCTAATTCCTATTGGGCCAATAGCACAATTGATAGAACAAAAAATCCTATTGAAAGAACATTTAATTATAATGATACTTCTACATGGCCATTAGCAGCATCAGCTGCATTGGTTAAAAAAATTGCAGACGAAGAGTCAGTAGATAAAGGACGTATTTATATCACTGGTTTATCAATGGGTGGCATGGGTACTTTTGAAGCTGTTTATAGAAACCCCAACTTATTTGCCGCAGCTGCACCCATTTGCGGAGGAGGTAATGATACCTTATATAATAGCAGTGTAAAGAATACGGCATTCCGTATTTTTCATGGTGATGCAGATGTTGTAGTAAATGTAGACCTTTCCAGAAAAATGGTGGCTCGTTTAAAAGAGTTGAAAGTGCCAGTTGAATACATTGAATATCCTGGAGTTAATCACAATAGTTGGGACAATGCATTTGCAGAACCAAGTTTTATGAGCTGGTTATTTCAACATGAATTAAAACTTCAGAAGAAAAAAGGCAAGTAATTGTTGAATGCTCCATCGCACCATCAGCGAATATCTACAAACACTCGGCATTAAACAATATGATTAGTGCAAGCGAATAAGGTAGGGTTGCAAAGCCCAACAGAATAAAGTGATGGTAATGATGCAAATAATATTTAATACAAATCCTGTTTTAATCATGTCTTTTATTTTGACATGACCACTGGCAAATACGATGGCATTGGGTGGTGTTCCCATGGGCAACATACTGGCTACACTTGCACCCAATGTCATTGGTATTCCCAACGATAAGGGATCCATATTCAATGCAATAGCTACTGAAGAAATAACTGGAGCCAACACAATCACTTGTGCTACATTGCTCATTACTTCGCTTAAAAAAACAGAGAGTGTGGTAACTACCAAAATCATCAACAACAAATTACTCGAAGAAAAAGAAGCAATATAAGTTCCTAACTGTTGCAGTAGATTGGCATCTTCTAAAGCTTTGGCCAATGCAATGCCTCCGCCAAACATCAATAAAATACCCCAAGCCATTTTACTGGTGTCTTCCCATTCTAACAACCTATTAGCAGAAACTATTTCGCTGTCTTTTGAAATATCCCTTTTCAAATTATCTGCAACAATCAAATTAGCACTTGTCGATGCCACACTGCCTGCTGAAACAATGAACAGTGTTAATCCCCCCGCCATGGCAATAATTGCATCGTCTAACTGAATAATATTTTGGAAACCATTAATCAAGTCTTTGGTGATCCATAGAAAAACTGTGATTAAAAAAATAATCAATACCCTTTTTTCTGGTAAGGATATTTTTCCCAGCTTGGCCAACTCTTCTTGAATAAAGGCCTTACCTTCTACACTATGACTAATTTTATTTGGATACAGCCATTTAACCATTACCCAATAAAGCCCAAAAATCATAACGACAGTTAATGGCATAAATACCAACATCCAATCTACAAATCCAATGGTATAATTAAAGCGTTCGCTTATATGCGCTACATAAGCCACATTCGGTGGTGTTCCTATAATGGTTCCTAATGCAAAATTGGATGCATAGGCAATAGACAACATTAACACCAAGGAGAAGTTTTTGATATTTCCATCTTTATTATGGTGCTTGGTAATCACATGAATAACAGAACCTGCAATCGGAAGCATCATCATGGTAGTAGCCGTATTGCTTAACCATAAACTTAAAAAACAAGTGGCCAGTATAAATCCTAAAATAATTCGATCTCCATTGGTGCCTGTGATATTGATAATACCCAATGCAATGCGTTTATGCAGGTTCCACTTTTCTATTGCCAATGCAATAAAAAAACCACCCATGAATAAAAAAATAGTGGAATCAGAATAAGACTTAGTTACTTCTTTAACTGTAGCAATGCCTAATAATGGAAATACCACTACTGGCACTAATGCAACTACCGCCAATGGAGCAGCTTCCAATACCCACCAGCTAATCATAGCAAATGCAATAGATAAAACCGTCACCGATTTAGGTGCTAGTGAAAACGGATTGAAAAAATAAAAGACCAATGCTAAAGCCAAACCAATTAGCATGGCGATTTCTTTCTTATATCGCTGATACAACATTTGCCTAAGATATTACTTCTTTAGACTTTCGGGTTGATAAATCACTCCGTCTTTCATTACCCACAAAGGCTTTCGCAAAACCGAAATTGAAACAGAAGGGTCTCCATCAAAAATAACCAAGTCTGCTAAATGGCCCGCTTTGATGAATCCTATTTTGTTTTGTAGTTGTAGGGCTTTTGCATTAACACTAGTAGCAGCTTGCAAAACCTGCAATGGCTTCATTCCGTAGTTTACCATTAATTCCATTTCTAAAACGTTTTCGCCATGCTCAAACACACCTACATCACCGCCCATTCCAATGGTTACACCATGCTCCATGGCAATTTTAAATGCTTTTCTTTTTTGTGTTACTGCTTCGGGTTCTGGTTCAACTCCTTTTTTCCAACCCTTGTATTGTGTTACTGATTCTGTTGCCGACAAGGTTGGAAAATAAACCACTCCTTTTTGTTTCATCAATACCGCAGTTTCTGCATTTAATAAATCACCATGTTCAATCGTAGCCGCCCCACCTAAAATGGCTCTTTGCATAGCTTCATTTGTTTTAGCATGTGCTACCATCACTCTTCCACTGCTTCTGGTAACTTCATTAATCAGCTTCAACTCATCTAAAGTAAAAGTGGGTGCAGCTTCATCGTTTAAGCCCCAACGGTAATCGGCATATACTTTAATTAAATCTGCTCCCTTACCAATTTGATCACGTACTACTTTAATCAAATTATTTCCATCTGCTTCTTCTGCACCAACCATGATTTGTTGGTCTAGGTCGTAGCCCTTGGGACCGTATGAACCTGTTGCTACAATGGCTCTTCCTGCAACCAATAAACGAGGACCATCAATAATGCCATCATTAATGGCTTGTTTAATGGCAACATCTGCATAACCTGCACCTTCAGATCCTAAATCTCTGGATGTAGTAAATCCTGCTAACAATGTTTTTTTTGCATGTACGGTTGCTCTTGTTGTTCTGTATGCATCAGACTCTTTAGCTACCTGTGTATCCCAATCTGTTTTATTATATGGATATAAGAGTATATGGGAGTGACCTTCTATTAGGCCAGGTGTAACCGTAGCATTGGGATAATTAATTATAAGGGCATTTGCTGGAACAGCTAATTTGTCTTTGGGTCCTGTTGCAGTAATAGTATTGCCTTGAACAATCACTGCCCAATTCGACTGCATATTTTCACCGTCAAAAACTTTATTAGCAGTGATATAATAAATGGGTTTGTTACCTGTAACTATTTGTGCTTTGCAAATGGTTGCAGTTATTATATTACTGCAAATAATTAAGAATAGGGTTGTTGCTATGAATGGCAACTGGTTTTTCACATTGGTTTTCATGCAACCAATTTACAACTTTATTGTGCAAGAAATTGCCTGAACCAATGACCCGACTGTTTTACTGTTCTAAGTTGTGTTTTAAAATCTACATGTACCAATCCAAATCTTGCATGATAGCCCTCAGACCATTCAAAATTATCCATCAATGTCCAAGCAAAATAACCAGCAATATTGATTCCGCTTTTTTTTGCTTTTAGTAATGCTGCTAAGTATTGTTGAAAATATTGAATACGATTGGTATCGTTAATTATTCCATTAACCATTTTGTCTTTATAAAATGCACCGTTCTCCGATATGATGATTTTCTTCACGTCGGGATAAGCTGCAAACTGCTGTATGATATGATAAAAGCTGTTGGGGTTTACTTCCCATCCCATATCGGTTGCTGCCACTTTTCTTGATTTAGCACTAATATCCGATGCTTGAATAATGGGTATAACTGCATTGTATTTTACTACAACTGGAAAATAATTTTGCACGCCAATAAAATCAAAATCGAATTTCATTCTATCCGTGAACTTCCAAGCTTTATTATGTAAATACAATTTATCCATTAAGGCAAAACCATCTGAAGGATAACCCATTCCCAAACTGGGTTCAATAAATAATCTATTTAGTAAAATATCGATTCGATTGGCCGCTTCTAGATCTTTTTTATGCTGCGTTGCAGGAATAATTTCACTACAAGAAAAACTGGTTCCAATATTTGCATGGGGCACATTGGCTCTTATAATTCTTCCTCCATCTGCTTGCGCTAGCACTGCATTGTGAACTGCTGGTAAAAAATTACTTAATCCCATTTTTCCAGGAGCATGCTTTCCTATCATGTATCCCAATGAGGTAAAGCCCATGGGTTCATTTAACACAATCCAATTTTTTACTTTGCTGCCATATTCTTGGGTACAAATTTGAACATATCGAGTAAACCATTTAATTAAATGAGTAGATGCCCACCCACCTTCTTTTTCTAATGCTGCTGGTAGATCCCAATGGTACAAAGTGATATAAGGAATCAAATCTAAATTGAGGCACTCATCAATTAAACGGTGATAAAACTGAATCCCTTCTTGATTAATCCTTCCTGTTCCTAGTGGCAATATTCTACTCCATGAAATAGAGAAGCGAAATACTTTAAAGCCCAATGCTTTTACTAACAACAAATCATCTTTGTATCGATGATAAAAATCACAGGCAATAGAGGGAGTAGAACCGCCTTTTATTTTTCCTTGCTTATTGGCAAATTGATCCCAAATAGATAAGCCTCTTCCGTCTGTTTTGTAGGCGCCTTCATTTTGTGCAGCGGCTATTACAACACCCCATAAAAAATCATCCCCAAAATCACTGGCTTTTAAAATAGCGTCTTTACTCAATTAGCGAAATTTTAGGGAAAGATGATCTAGTTCAAATTGATGAAATTCTTCTGATTGTACTTGCAATGAAGCAGCTGCTTCCATTAGCTTTTCTACAATGGTAGCAGTATCAAAACGAAGATTCAATTTAGATTGTTGTGCACCATTTAACCATTTTTCCATTTGCTTGGCAAAATCTGCATTCAACTGATTTAAAATAGGAACGCCAAAATTATTTAGTGCTGCAGCATTGCATAATTGCTCATATTGTCCTTTGATAGGAACACAGAGGAGTTTTTTATTTAAGTAAAGTGCTTCTGCTGGTGTTTCAAATCCTGCCCCAGTAATTACACCTGCTGCATCAATCATACTTTGTGTAAACAATGTATTATCAATTGGCATGTATACAATATTTCCTATCTGGTGAATGGTTTTGGCCTTCTTACTAAACAGATGAAATAATTGATTAGGTAATTGATTTAAATAAGTAGCAACCACTTCATCGCTATAATGAGAAAGATAAACAGCTATATGTCCTAGATTTTTTGGACTTGCTAATAAAACTTGTTCTTTTATGATAGGAGAATATATAAACTCATCATACTGCTCAAAATGTAACCCTATATATTTTGTTGCAGTTGCATAATTATTTAAAATCAATTCTCCCATCCAATCTTTTCTACTTGGTCTTGGTGTTTGTTTACTTTTAAAACTTGCTTGATGACCAAACCCAATGGAGGGTACTTGTTTTATTTTACAAGCCAAAGATGTAATGCTTTCAAAATCATTCACTACTAAATCATATTGGTCAACTGGCAGTGCTCTTGCTTCTTTAATGATATTGATCAAAGATAATTCTTTGGCCATTTTCCAATAATCCAAACCACCTCTATTGCCATAAAACAAACTAACCCCATTACTTTGGTATTTTACGGGTAGATCTACTTTTAAATTGCTATTATTTCCACTTAAAAAAATATCTACTTGCCCATAGCGTTGCAAATAAGGAATCAATTCCTTTGCACGAGCAATATGCCCATTCCCGGTAGCTTGAACTGCATAAAATATTTTCATGCTTGCAGTATTAAAGAGTTTAGAAACAAGGTTACTTCATCGGTAATCACATTCAATGCTGGTTGTTTTTGCTGACTTGATTTTATTGTGGCAGCTGTTGCGGCAAAAGCTTTGGGATCATACTGATAAATAGACCACTCATGATTACAATATTCTAGTGCAGTCAAATTTTCAATCCAGTCTCCACTATTCATGTATACTACTTTGCCTTCTGAAGTTTCTACTGTTCTTACTTGGGGTTGATGTATATGACCACATATTACATAATCATATTTTTTAGAGATGGCGAGTTCTGCAGCTGTTTGTTCAAAATTGCCAATCCAAGAGACAGCTTGTTTTACACTGTCCTTCACTTTTTTACTCAAACTCATTTTCTCCCTTCCCATAATTTTTAGGAAGTAATTAATGAATCGATTCAATAAGATGAGTAAATCATATCCATGTCCACCCAGCTTAGCAAGAAGTTTGGCACTTCCCTTAGTGGTTGCATCAAATACATCTCCATGAAAAATCCAAGTCATTTTTCCATCAATCTCCATCACTACTTTATCGGTTAACTTAAAACTGCCAATCTCTACATCACTGTACCTACGCAGCATTTCATCGTGGTTTCCAGTAATATAAATAACCCTTGTACCATTGCTTACCATGTTCATGATTTCTTTAATCACCTGCAAGTGGCTTGGAGGAAAATACCTTTTACTAAACTGCCATCCATCTATGATGTCGCCGTTTAATATTAAAATTTGGGGAGCAATGCTTTTTAAGTAGTTGACTATTTCAGTTGCATGACAACCATATGTTCCTAAATGCAAATCGCTGATTACTACTACATTCACCGAGCGTTTTTCCATGGGTAGTGTTTTACAAATCTCCCACTAGTATATTATCCCAGGGTTAAGGAATTATTACGGAATTGTGAATAACAAAAAAGGCCACCCGTTTGGGTAGCCTTATCAATATGCTAAAACTCAATTTTTATTTTGAAACTCCATTGGTATGAACACCATTGGTAGCGCCTGTTGGTATTCCACTTGGTATTGGAATAGGCTTGGCTTGTTCTTTAACCAACTCAGGCAATTTCACTTTTTCTTTAGCTGCTAAATTGTCTTCGTAAATTTTGATTAAGCTCGGAAGGTTAGGATCGGAGCTTAATTTTTGATCTACATCTATTCCATCTATGATTTCTTTGATTCTATTGATGGTGTTGGTATCTGGCACACTGATGATACAATCTAAATTGGTCATTTCATCGTTCTCAAAACGATAAGTATATACTCTTCCAGAAATTTGGCAACCCTGTTTTACCTGTACTTTTCCTGTACAAAAAATATTACCACTGAACTTCCCTGACAAAACCAATTCTGAACAGATCAAATCTCCATTAAATACTGAATTGGACTCTAAAATTACTTTTTGTTTAGACAAAAGGGTACCATTGATACTGCTTTCAATCTTTAGAGAATGCTTGGTCTTAAAATGACCTTCCATAAAAACCCCATCGGGCAAAGTGATTAAAACCTGACTTTGATCTATCATATAAATAATTTTTTGTTTACAAGGGGGTATTAAAAATAATCATAATTTCTTTTTTATTGCATAAAACATAATAAATTTTTATATTTAGTTTGATGGCTAGGGAGAACGAATAGTATTTATCGGTGAATAGGGTTTTTATTTTAAACAGTCTTAACTTACTATCTATATACCCTACATTATTATGAAAAGCAATCCTGTATTCAAAATTGTAGCGCTTGTTGTAGCATTTTTTGTTTTTATCTACTTCTTCATTTTTTATTTCTTTGAAGATCATTCTACCAAACAGAATACCCTTTCTGATCAAGAAAAACAAGAAGGTTGGGTTTTATTATTTGATGGCGAAACCACCAATGGCTGGCATATGTTTAGCAAGCCCAATATGAAACATGCTTGGAAAGCAATGGATGGGGAACTAACCACCAATACCAATGATACTTCAGGTACCCATGGAGATATTGTAACAGATGGAGTCTACGAAAACTTTGAACTGGTTTTTGATTGGAAAATTGCCCGTGAAGGAAATAGTGGCGTATTTATTAATGTGCAAGACGACACGAGTTATATAGCTACATGGGCTACAGG
>CALRUG020000012.1:0-32580 GCA_943371295.1 Synechococcus sp. UW140
AACAATTTAAACGAAATTTTCAATTAAATAAATTTCCTTATATAAAATATAAAGTAAACAATAAAAAAAATAGAGACGCAATAATATGTAGAGACAATCCAGACTTTACGTATACCCCAATTCCAGAAATAATCGACACAAGTTTAATATTTGATGGGTATTGGCAATCGGAAAAGTATTTTCAAGATTATGCATCTCTCATTAAATCCGAGTTGAAGCCAAATACATTAATATCAGAAAAGTTGAATAGAATTGTACAATCTGGTATGATTAATGTGTCAATCCATATCCGAAGAACAGATTATGTGAGTCAGCCTGACAAGCATCCGTTACAGCCGATTGAATATTATGCTGATGCTATTTCATCTTTAGGCAAATATGATAAGTTATTCGTTTTCTCAGACGACATTAATTGGTGCAAAAAAAATCTATCCTTTGCGAAAATGCATTTTGTTGATTCATTATCTGATATCGAAAGCTTTTGGTTAATGTCAATGTGTACACATAATATTATTGCGAATAGTTCATTTAGTTGGTGGGCGGCATGGTTAAATGATAATGATAATAAAACAATAATTGCTCCAAAGAATTGGTTTGGCAAAGCAATGCCTAATAAAACGAATGATCTGATACCTGAAACTTGGTTACAAATCTAAATGTCTTTATTTATTTTTATTGATTCATTTATCTGTTCTTAGGCTTTTATTTATTTCATAGGTGCAATTACAACTTTCTCAAAAAAACATTATGAAAGAATATATTGGTTTATTTGAATAATCTATTTTAGACAAAACCATGACCTAATTTGAAGGCTAAAGCATCCATTTATAATTATTTATTTAATCTATCAAACCTACTATTTGTTATAATTAGCGGAGTCTTTATGGTTCCTCTATACCTAAATTTTATTGATATCAACACCTATGGTTCTTGGTTAGCTACAGGTAATTTAATAGGATTGGTAAGTGTATTAGAAGCTGGTTTGGCTTTTATCATTACTCAGAAGTTGGCTGTAGCTTGGCAAACAAATGATAAGTTGCGTTTTTCTAAGTTGGCTGGAAGTAGTGTGATTGTGGCTTTAGTTATTGCTTTAATTATTCTACTATTAACTTGGATTATGTCTTTTTTCATTGCAGGGTGGGTAAATACGCCTGACAATGATGTAGATATTCTTAAACTATCTATACTTGTAAGTGGATTAACTGCTGCATTTACTATACTCTTTTCAGTAGCAGGAACTTATGCCCAAGTTTGGCAACAAACCTTTTTTCCAGGGCTTGCGAATGTCATTTCTTCTATTGCTGGTATTGTTACAATTTATTACCTTCTTATTAATAGATTTAATGTATTATCTATTGCTTTAGGATATTTAGTACGTAGTACATTGTATTTATTGTTGTTGCTCATATTTAATGTTAGACAATGGAAAAAAAGAAATTTACAAATACCAACAGCTAGTTTTTTAGTTTTCAAAGAGATAATAAAAGATATGGCATTGCCTTTTATGGCTAAGCTTGCAACTCTAATTGTGAATAATTCTCAAAGTTTTATTATCGCATCAGTGTTACATCAGCCATCAATGGCAGCTATTTACGATATCACTGCAAAAGTGGCTACTACAGCTCGTATGTTTGTAGGTATGATAAATGGATCTGTATTTGCAGGTCTTTCACTTACATTTGCTTCACAAGATGCAAAGTATAAAAGGCAAACGTTTCTTAAAATTGATTTCATATTCTTTTTCTTATTGTTCGCTAGTTTTCTTTTTTCTTTTCTTTTCACAAAAGAGATAATAAGATATTGGGTTGGTATAGATAAGTTCGGCGGGTACTGGCTGTTGGCCTTAATCATCATCGCAATGTTAGTAGCTGAAATTCGGAACTTTTATAATTCTATATTAATGGCAATGGGTGAAATTGGAAAAACAGCCTTATATGACTTATATAATTCTTTAATTTATTTAGTTTTATTATTCTTTTTAGTTCGCTATGTTAATATTATTGCTATTCCTATTGCTCTTTTATTTGCGGGTGCTCCAATATTATTGTTGTATGAGAATAAAATTCGAAAGAAAATAGTTATCTCGATTAAAAAATACTATTGTGACAAATTATATTTTTTCGCAAGCCATTTTTTAATAGCTTCTATTGGAATCTATTTTTTAAAGCCTACTAATTCGATTATGGCTTTGTCGATAATTTTAATTGTATCTGTATTGATTTATTTTTTTCTATTTTCATTGATTGATAAAAGAATGAATTATTTTTTATCAATGTTTAAATCACAATTAACTAAATATTTTTAGATTGAAATCGATTAGGCCACTAATTGGGGTAATTCTTTCTTATTTTATCTTTTGGTTTGCAATTCAATCTGGTATTGATAGAAATGATATTCAAGGTTCTTTTTTATTTGTAGTTTTTGCTGGTTTTTTTGCTATTTTCTTTTTAGGGTATTATTTACGTGAATCATATAATGGATTCTATTTAATAGTCACACTGTCGGGATTTTTTGTACTAAAAATGGGAATAGGCACAGTTCATTATCTGTCACTCATACAACCAGAATATTTTGAGTCATCAGGAACTCCAGAATACCTACCAGATTTTCTTTGGATTCATAATTTTGCAAAATACCTAGCAGAGTATCGAATTTCTAATGGATATTTTACATTTCCTGATTTGCAGTATTTGTCATTACTCCAATTTGGTAAAAGCCATTTAATAGCATTGTTTATTAGTGATGTATATTATTTCACAGGTCCAAACGCATTGAACTTTAGTGTTATTAATACTTTAACATCAATTTATTCTTCGGTTTTAATTGCTGCAATGGTAAACGAAATGGGGTATCCATTAAAGCAAGTAAAGACTGTATTAATTTTATGCTTGGTACAAGGGTTCGCAATAATACCAAGCGTACTTGAACGAGATATTGTTGGTCAATTTTTCTTAGTTATTGGACTTTTCCTTTTATTTTATTTTAGAAAAAGAAAACTTCTACAATTACTATTTTTACCAATTGTACTTTTCCTTTTTTATAGTCTAAGAACTACTTATGTAATCATACCACTAATTGTACTACTTTATAACTTTTTGCTTGAATTACCACCTAAATATAAACAATTTAAATATTATATTGTAATTGCAGCAATACCAGCTATAATATTTATTCTTTCCACAGCAAATTTTTTAGATCAGGTAAATGCTTACTCTACAGGTAAAGAAGGGGGGTTTAAAAATGCTGCAAATCTTACCTATTATGTATTACTACCTATCAATATTTTTCGAGCTTTTTTAGGCCCTTTTCCTTGGGTGCAGTTCTTAGAATATAAAAGTTATACTTTGTATCACCCAATGGATTATTGGCAAGCCATACTTAATATTGCATTAGTTTCTTTTGCATTTAAAGTGGCAGTAAAGAAATACCGAGAATTGGATATGGTTTCCTTAACCGGTATCATACTATTATTAATTAGTCTTTTTTCGGGTCTTTTCAATATGACATACATTGCTGTAGGTATTATATTTATCTACCCGTTGGTTGCACATATTACAGCAAGGCAATGGGCTAAGCGTATTGGTAACATTTTCGTTGCCTATATATTCTTCAATCTACTATTTATTGCATTGGGCCTTTATGGTCAAGGTACAGCAGATTTATTTAAGCTTAATTAAAATCACATATTATGAATGGGAAAAGTATTTTAGTAACCGGGGGAACCGGTTCATTTGGTAAGAAATTTATTGAAACTGTATTTAAGAAATACCCCGATGTTAAAAAAGTAGTTGTCTATTCTAGAGATGAGTTGAAGCAGTTCGAAATGTCTCAAATTTTCAGCGAACAAAAATTTCCTGCTATACGATATTTTATTGGAGATGTAAGAGATGGAGAAAGATTTAAACGAGCATGTGAGGGTATAGATATAATTATTCATGCCGCTGCTTTAAAGCAAGTACCTACCGCTGAATTTAATCCAATGGAGTGTATTAAAACAAATGTGTTTGGTGCAGAAAATGTGATTAATGCAGCATTAGATTGTGGTGTTGAAAATGTTGTGGCATTATCTACTGATAAAGCTTGTGCTCCAATCAATTTGTATGGTGCCACTAAACTATGTTCAGATAAACTATTTATTGCAGCAAACAATATAAGAGGATCTCGCAATCTTAAATTTTCAGTAGTTAGATATGGAAATGTAATGGGCTCAAGGGGTTCTGTTATACCATTTTTTCTAGATAGAAAAAATGATGGCGTCTTGCCAATTACCGATGATCGAATGACAAGATTCAATATAAGTTTAGAAGAAGGAGTGGATATGGTATTATTTGCTGTACAAAATCATTGGGGAGGTGAACTATATGTACCCAAAATACCATCTTATCGTATTCTAGATGTTGCAGAGGCGATTTCTCCGGGTTGCAAGCTTAATTATGTTGGTATTAGACCTGGAGAAAAAGTACATGAAGAAATGATTACAGAGTCAGATTCCTTTACTACTTATGATTTAGATAAGTATTATGTAATTGTGCCACAAGTTCCACGATGGAATATTGAAGATTTTGAAAAACACTTTAATGCCAAAAAAGTACCGGTTGGTTTCAAATACAATTCGGGAACCAATTCAGAATGGTTATCTGTTGAACAGATAAGAACATTGATAAAAACGCATGTTGATGTTACTTTCAGTATCTAATTATGATTGATGCAATTATTCAAGCGAGAACCGGATCAACAAGGTTGCCGGGGAAAGTATTTAAGTTACTGTCTGGCAAACCATTATTATGGCATGTAGTTAATCGATTAAGCTATTCTAAATTTATCAATCGGATTATTGTAGCAACTACACATAATCCCTTAGATGATTCAATAGCATTATGGTGTAGTCAAAATGATGTATTGTTTTATCGAGGTGATGAGCAAAATGTTCTTGATCGTTATTACAAAACTGCTAAACATTATAAGTCTGATATCATTGTACGAGTAACAGCTGATGACCCATTTAAAGATCCAAATGTTATTGACAACGTAATTAATAAATTACAAACAGAGACATTAGATTTTGCTTATAATAATTTTCCTCCCAGTTTTCCGGAAGGTCTAGATACAGAAGTTTTTACGTTTTCGGCTATTGAAAAGGCTTTTTTTTCGGCTAATGACGATTTTGAGAAAGAACATGTGACACAATACTTTTACCGTAATCAAGCATTTTTTAGAACAGGAAATTTCTCAAATAGTGTAAATCTTTCCCATTTACGATGGACAATTGATACCCAATTAGATTTTGAGATGGCAGAAATGGTGTACAATAATTTGTATAAAGACCAAGCTTTATTTGTAATGGAAGATATTCTTAGTTTGATCAATCAATATCCAAAAATAGCCGCTCATAATTTGGGGGTACAACGGAGTGCCATGTACACAAAATAAGTTATTCTAGCTTATTATAATTGAGTTTATTACACCCTAAACAATCAATATTTTTACTGCATTTTACGATGATAAACTATAAATCAGTTATTAAATTTTTTATTCAAAAAATCGCAAAGTTTTTATACAACATTCCTAAAGCAAAAAATTACATTAAAGAACATGGAGTTGTTAATTCAATTCATAACAACAAAAGCATAAAATTTAAAATTATTAAGCAGTTGTATGGCGAATTTTTAAATTTTGAATATCAGCCCAAAATGTACAAATCATTTCAATCTGAATTATGGGATAGAGAAGCAACTTTGGAATGGAATGCCCGAGACGAGTATGATTTTACCCCTTTTGAATCCTTTATTGAAAATTGCTCCTCTCTCGTTGATTTAGGCTGTGGAAATGGCCATAACTTAGCTTTAATCAATAAAAAATTTCCACATATTCAGACCTATGGCATTGATGCTTCTGCTAATATGATAAACTTTGCCCAAAAGAATGCACCAAATACAAGTTTTTTTTGTGGTTTTTATGGTATTGACAGTGAACAGTTTTTGCCTCAAGTGGATATTGTTATTGCTAGATCTACGCTAACTTATATTGATGAGAGTGACATTATAAATATTCTGTCTTGGATATTCGGCAAAGCTCAAAAATATGTTGTTATTTCGGATCCGTCAGGAAAGTATGATGTTAAGGATTCAGTTAATACTAAAATTTTAAATGAAAAGTCATACCTAAGGTTAAGGGGTGACCAATCGCATATACGTAATTATAACTTGTATATTAAAGAACTTTTTGTCGATCATCAATATTCTTTAGTCCAAGAATTTTTGGATAAAAGCGAAGGGAATTATAATTGGATTTATAAACGAAATATATAACAATGAAACGTTTTACAGAATTAGAAAAAAAATATGTTTGCGAGGTTATTGACAATGAATTTAATACTAGTAAGAATAGTATTTTCGGGAACCGTTTAGAAGCAGCCTTTTCGTCCTTGTTAGGCGTTAATTATTCTATTGGTCATGTTAATGGAACAGCAACTATGCACACCGCATTAGCAGCGCTTGGGGTTCAGCCGGGTGATGAAGTGATAGTTCCACCATTAACAATGTCAAGCACAGCTCTGGCTGTACTCCATAATGGCTCCGTTCCCGTTTTCGCAGATGTTGATAAGGATACTTTTAATATTTCTGCAGAATCAATTAAAGAAAAAATCACTCCAAAAACTAAAGCAGTAATTACTGTTGCTTTATATGGTTTATCGCCTGATTATGATGCGATAATTGAAGTTTGTAAAACGCATCAATTATTTCTGATTGAGGATAATGCAGAATGCTTTCTAAGTTATTATAAGGGAAAAATGGTAGGAAGTTTTGGCGATTTTTCGAGTTTTAGTTTTCAAGCTAGTAAACATCTTACTTGCGGTGAAGGTGGGATGCTTTGTACAAGTAACGAATTGTTTGCAGATAAGGCTCGAAAGTTTAGTAGCCTAGGTTATGCCGGCGTTAGCGCAAAGCAAGGTAAAATTACCAGAAATGATATTCAAGATCCGCAGTATAGTCGGCATGTTAGTTTAGGATTTAACTATAGGCTTAGTGAAGGAAATGCGGCCATTGTTCTAGGACAATTAGAGCGAGCCAAGGAGTTAGTAGAGATTAGAATTGAGGTTGCAAAGTTATTTGATGCTGCTGTTAAAGGAAGTGCTCTAGTAATACCACAATTTAACCCGGTAGATTATGTTAACTCTTATTGGGGTTATAGTTGGGTATTGAATACAGAAAATCCTTCAGTTGATTGGTATAGGTTCAGGGATGCATTTCAAAAAAATGGCGGGGATGGTTTTTATGCAGCGTGGAAGTTATCTTATTTTGAACCATTATTTTTGAATGAGATACAACATAAGCCCGAAATTTGGCAGAACTATGAATTAGGTTTGTGTCCTAATGCAGAATATTTGCAACCTAGAATGATACAAATGAAAACGAATTACTGGAACTTGGAAGAGGCCAAAGTGCAAGCAGCAATACTTAACAAAACATTAAATGAATTTTCTATTTAACAATTAAATTACATTCAATATGAACAAAGGATTTAACAAAAATATTGCGATAGGAGATAAGATAATTGGAGAAGGCAGACCTTCTTATATCATCGCTGAAATTGGAGCCAATTTTGATGGAAACATTGAAAAAGCAAAGCGTTTATGCGATGCGGCTAAAGAAACAGGAGCCGATTGTGCAAAGTTTCAAAGTTTTATATCTGAAAAAATTGTATCTGCCAAAGGTTTTTCTAAAATGCAATTAAAAGGCGTACACGGTACTTGGGGAAGACCTGTTAATGAAGTGTTTAAAGATGCAGAATTTCCAAGAGAGTGGCATAAAGAAGTAGCCGATTACTGTAGTTCCATTGGAATTGATTTTTCTACATCACCTTATGATATTGAAGCTGTTGATCTTTGCGTTGAACTAAATGTACCGTTTATTAAAATTGGATCAGGTGAAATTACTTGGTTAGAAATGATTGATTATATAGCTCGTAAAAATAAACCACTTATATTGGCAACAGGAGATGCCACCATGAGTGAGATTGATGAGGCGTTAAGAACAATTGAAGCAACAGGGAATAAAGATTTGATATTACTACAATGTATCACAAATTATCCTTCAAAAATCGAAAGTGCTAATATAAACGTGTTAAAAACTTATCAAACTGCTTTTAATGTGCTTACTGGTTATTCTGACCATTCACCGGGGCCAGTGGTTGCATTAGGGTCTATTGCTTTGGGTGGAGTTGTAATCGAAAAACATTTTACCCTTAACAAAAAAGATAGTGGTCCAGATCATCCCCACTCAATGGATGTAGTTGAATTCAAGCAAATGGTAAGCTATATCAGAGAACTGGAAGCTGCAATGGGGAGTACTCGAAAGTTAGTTGTAGAAGAAGAAGCTGAAACTGTCTATGTACAGCGACGCGGTCTTTATGCAAGTAAAACTATTGAACCCGGACAAACAATAACGGAAAATGATATTGTTACGCTTAGGCCAGCGATTGGTATCCTACCTAAGTATAAATCTGTAGTGGTTGGTAAAACTGCAAAAGTTAGGATTGAAGCAGGAGAACCCATTTTTTGGAGTAACCTATAAATGAGTATGACCCAAAGGGAAATGTTTATTGCTATTACAAGCAATGATAAAGTGCAACAATCTGATGCTGTTATATTGTTAGAAGGTGATGGGGAAAACAGAATTCAGCGAGTAGCTGAATTATACAAGAGGGGATTAGCCCGATATGTAGTGTTCAGTGGTGGAATACTAAATCTTTCCTATGGCAGTTTCCCATATGAGATGTTGAAAGAGAAAATCGAGGTTGCCGGTATTCAAGCTGAACATTTAATGCTAGAAACAGAATCGCTTCATACCCGTGAGCAAGCAGAAAAGGTTTTAGATTTAGCGGTACATAATAAATGGAATTCAATAATTCTGGTTGCTTCTCATTATCATCAATACCGTGCATTTTTAACCTTTTTGAAAGTATTACAAGAGAAACAATTAACTATTACAATTTACAACGCACCTGCATCTGATTTACCATGGTTCATACCTGCACCGTGGGGTAAAAGATTTGATTTACTGCGTTCGGAATTTGAAAAAATAGAATATTACATCGCCAATGGACAAATGGCAAATTATGAAGATGCTATTAATTATCAAGAATGGAAAGAGCAACAGTAAGTTTTGAATTGGCGAAATCAATCATGGGAGATAACTTTATCGGACCTCTTGAGCTTATTAGCATTAGTGAACACTTTCCCGTCTCAATTAATTTAGATTCGGTTCCCGAAATTCCATTTTCCGAAGATTTTTTAGTAAGCATTAGTAATGAATATATACTGATTTGGGGCGATGGACTTTCAAAAAATGAGCAACCACTAAATCTAAAATTTCTTCGTGAGTTATATGGAATAAATGCTGAGGATAAAGAACCCTGCTTTTATAACCAGGATTGGTATCTAAATGAAAAGTTTTTTTTAAAAACTTTAGAGCGAGGCTGGTATTTAATTGCAAAACAAGTTAGTGAAGTTACTAGAGCGGTTTTGCCGGAAAAAATTGAAGCGAGTATCGAAAAAAATTTTCTTTTCCCTTCTGCAATTTTAACTGCCTACACTTTTTTTGCTTGGTACTTTTATCACCCCTATGATATTTTGTGGAAACATGATTTTTTATGGTGTTCAGATAAAGATATTAATGGAGACAGAATTTATACCGGAAGATATTTGGATGATAAAGGCATAAGTAAAAATGGTTTTAGCATACATCGACATTTGTCATTAAGGCCTTCTTATGCCCTTGCCCCTCAGATTAGAACAAATTTATGAGAGTAGTTTATTTCGATTATTGGACTAAAGGGTTACATAATTTCAAGGCAATAGATTCATTGCTCAAGCAAAATGGTCATGAGACTATGTTGTTTCATATTGGCTCCTGGAGGTATGCTCATTCAAAAGAGGAAACAATTGATGGTATTTTGTGTAGGGACATTTCTTTTTACCAAACGAATAACATATTTAAGGTTCTGGAGAAAATAAGACCGGATGTTGTGGTTTTTTTGAATTGTGAGCATTTGGTAGATAGAGTGATTATACAATCTTGTAAAACGCTCAATGCTAAATCTGTCTTTCTAATGCATGGAATTAGAGCTACAGGTGAAGAGATTAATGCTTCAATTCAAATTTACAGTGGGCACTATAACAATATATTTAATAAAATTAAAAAAGCGACAAAGTACTTTCGTTTAATAATACCCAATTATTTTAATATAGTATGGAAAGTTAAAAAACGAGATTTCCTATCATTAAGGCCGTTTAAAACTGTTTATTCGTATTTTTCTAATCCGGCTAAAAGCATATTTTTTCCGTCAAACTATGTCGAATTAATCGCTGATAGGTATTTGTTATATGCAAAAAAATACGCAGACCACTATTTTTCTTTAGGTGTACCTAGAGAAAATTTAATAGTAGCTGGTAATCCTGCATATGATGAATTATTTTCTAAAATTGCTACTAATGACTTTTCTACCTCTTCTCTTCCGATTGATTGTATGCATCCAAATGCAAGCGTTAAGCATTTCGCTATTTATTTAGAAGATGCATTTGTAGAACAAGGAAATTTGGGAGGGTGGGATAACCAATTTAGGTCAAAGTTGATTGGCGAGATGGCTTCAAGCCTTGAAAAACAGGGCTACTTTTTAGTAGTAAAACTTCATCCTAAAACTGAATTAACAGCTATAGATATTAATCACCCAAATTGTTTGCTGCTCAAACAAACCAACTTGTTTGATTTAGTTTATTATTCCTCATTTTGTATTGGTCATATTTCAACAACAATAAATATTGCAGTTTTACTTGAAAAGCCAATTGTAATCCCGCAATGGGGTTCTTGTAAGAATATAGTTGACTATTTTATAAAAACTAATGTAGGTAACCCCTGGCTTAACCCGAAGGACGAAGTTGATCTAAATATAAATTATGAAGCCAGAACAATTTTTTTCGAAGACTCAATTAGCTATCGGGGAAGCAATTCAATATTGAATATTGTTAATGCAATTATTTGAACATTGTGAGTAGACAACTTAGAATTTTATATGTTGGCGAGTTTATGACTCCTCAGTATGATGATGCTATGGCTGATGCTTTTGAAGCCTTAGGGCATATTGTTTCAAGATTTAAAGTGTATGATAAACTCGATTACTCAAGCTATATTGGTAAGCTTCAAAATAGATTTCTATTAGGTCCAAATTACAATTATTTGTGGAAGTTGTTTTTTGAAGTAGCAGTTGCCTTTAGTCCTGATGTTATTTACTTTCGAAAGCCAGTCGAGTTTCCCCGACGTATTTTAGAGAAAGTAAAAAAGGCAACAGGTGCTTATTTTGTACAATATATGAACGATGATCCTTTTGGACCAGATTCTAACAAACATTGGTTAAAATATTTTAAGGAAAACATCGATTTCTTTGATATTCATTTTGTCTTCAGACTTATTAACGTAGAAGAGTACTATAAGCATGGTGCCAAGCTTGTTAAAGTATTATTGCCATATTACGTTCCTAAGTTTCATTTTTCTCCAAGCTTACCGAACGAATCAACAAATCAGTTTCAATATGATGCAATTTTTTCTGGACATGGAGAGCAAGACATCCGAGTTGATTGTTTTGAGTCTATACTTAGAAGTGGGCTATCTCTACATTTAAGTGGAAGTGGATTTGATAAATTTGCAAAAAATCGTTTACACTCTTCTCTCTTGCCTGTCCAATATGCAAAAAGTGAAGATTACCGCAACCTAGTTTTTTATTCTAATGCATCACTTTGTTTTTTTTCAAAAAGGAATAGGGATAAATTAACAACCCGAGTTTTTGAAATACCAGCAATCGGTGGTGTACTAGTTGCTGAGCGGAATGATTATGTAACCAGTTTTTTAAAAGAAGGCGAGGAGGCTTTCTTTTTTTCAACTGATAGTGAATGTGTTAGCATACTTAAAATGCTTAAACTTAATCCAAATTTAAGGGATGATGTAGCAAAAAAAGGGCAACTTCGAATAACAAAGGATAGACATGATGTTTTCACAAGAGGGTCAGAAGTAATATCCTCTATCCTAAGTACAGCTTATGAAATTATTGATTGATGCAACTAATATAAAATCAGGAGGTGGAACAACTCACCTAAATGAATTATTAGGTCAAATAATACAACATAACAATGTCTATAAAATCAATACAATTATAGTTGTTTCAAGTTCAGAAACTTTAAATACTTTACCTAGCAGTACGATAATTGTTCAAGAAACAGCGAAGTTTTTGAATAAAAGAATAATCCATCGATTTCTATGGACTTTTTTCAGCTTTTCAAAGCTTATTAGCCGATGTAATCCAGATATAATGTTGTGCCTCGGTGGCACATACCTTGGTAGCTTTAAACCGGTTGTTGCTTTTTCACACAATATGCTTTTTTTTGATAGTAAAGAGTCATCTCGTTATGGCGTTTCACTATTTAGGTTTAAATTTCCTTTAATGTATCTGATGCAAAAACAGTGTTTTAAGAAATCTGCAGGTTTGATTTTTATTTCAGAATTCGCCAAAAGAATGATTTTTAATAAGCATTTGCCACCATCTAAACCATTTTCGATTATTCATCATGGCGTTTCAAATCGATTTAAACAATCACCCAAAGTGCAAAAAGTGATTTCTGATTATTCTTCTCAGAATCCATTTAAACTTTTATATGTTTCTAGTGTTGATGCCTATAAACACCAATGGCATTTAGTAAATGTAGTTGGTAGATTACGAAAAGAGAACTTTATGATAACTCTAGATATGGTTGGCGCATCACTCCATAACAAATCGATTAGAAAAATGAAAGATGCAATACTAGTAAATGACAGCTCAGAATCTTTCATAAAATTTCATGGAACTATTGGGTATCACGAAATACAGGATAAGTATAAAAATGCTGATTTATTCGTGTTTTGCTCTACTTGTGAAAACATGCCCAATATATTAGTTGAAGCTATGTCGGCTGGTCTTCCAATTGCTTCTAGTTCTTATGGTCCAATGCCTGAGTTTCTAGAAGATAGTGCTGTTTATTTTGATCCAACTAACGAAGAGTCTATTTATGCTTGCTTAAAAGATTTAATATTAGATAGTGATAAACGAACTTTAATAGCTAATAATGCCTATTTGTATGCAGATAAATATTCTTGGAAAAAATGTGCCGACCAAACTATAACCTTCTTGAGACAAGTGTTACAAAATGACAAAAAGCGCTAAAATTCTTTCATATATTTTGTTCAAATGCTGATTGCTTTCTAAATCATATATTAGCTTTTACCGGGTCTAGTAATGAAAAAACTTACAATAATTATTGAAGCTAGCAATATCAAAGCTGGTGGAGGCACAACTCATTTAGTTGAGATATTAAAACTTTGGAATCCTGAAATTCAAAGAGGTATAGATAAGGTTATAGTAATTAGTTCTACAGCTACCCTTAAACAATTACCTAATAAAACATATATTAAAAAAGTATCTTCTTTTTTCCTGAATCAAACGCTTTTTTTGCGAACATTTTGGCAAATATTTTTGAGTACTAGTTTTACAAAAAAGCTTAATGGGGATATATTGCTAAGTGTAGGAGGACTTTATCTAGGCAAATACCAACCATTTGTTAGCATGTCAAGAAACATGTTGTTTTTTGATAAAAATGAATCTAAAAGATATGGGCTTTCGCTTTTTAGGCTCAAATTTCCAATAATGCATTTTTTGCAATTGCTTAGCTTTAAAAAGTCAAGTGGAGTAATTTTTATTTCAAAATATGCAAAAAATATTATTTACGATAATTTTCTTTCTGTAAACATTAAGTATGCGATTATTAATCATGGTGTTGCTCAAAGGTTTAAAAATCAGCCTAAGCCTCAATTACCTATTTCTGCCTACTCTATAACATCGCCGTTTCGAATATTGTATATTTCAAGTATTGATGTTTATAAACACCAATGGCAGTTAATTGAAGTAATTGGCAGATTAAGGAGGGCTGGTTATCCCATTGTTTTAGATTTAGTTGGTTCAGTGCTTCATCAATCATCTTATCAAAAAGTTAGAAAAGCCATAGCGTATAATGATTATTATAATGAATTTATTACTTTCTCAGGACCAATATTATACGACGACATACAAGAAAAATATAGTAATGCAAATATGTTTGTCTATTGTTCTACTTGTGAGAATATGCCAAATATTTTAATAGAAGCGATGTCTGCTGGGTTGCCGATAGCTTCAAGTAATTATGAGCCAATGCCAGAGTTTCTTAAAGATGGGGCAGTTTTTTTTGATCCTATAAATCAGGAATCGATGTTTTTTAGCATTAAAAACTTATTGAATAATCATATAAAGCGTAATGAAATTGCAATCAAAGCTTACAGTTATGCTGAAGAATATACATGGGAGCGTTGTGCGAATGAAACTTTTAATTTCTTAAATGCAGTATACCTTAACCATGTACACACTTAAAGATATTAATAAAGTTGTCAGGTATATCCAAATTTATGGTATATCAAGAACTTTCAATAAAGTTTCAGGAAGACTAAGATTAAATTCATTTTCTTTTACTTTTTGGTCAAATCAAAAATCGCAGTCTATTTCTCTAATCGGTTGTGGACAATTTGCTTTTAGCACAATTATGTATTTTCTCCAAAAAAAAGGAATTAAGCGCTTTAGGTATGCTTATGACATTGACCATAAAGCGTCTGCCTCTTTAGCAAAACGATATAATTTTACTAAAGCAGTTGATGAGGTGAATACAATTCTTAATGACGAAAAAACTATGTTAGTATTCATAGCCTCGAATCATGCATCACATGCCGATTATACATGCCAATGCCTGAAATATGGCAAAAATGTATATACGGAGAAACCTATAGCTGTTACTATTCAACAACTAGTTCAGATTGAAGCATATCGAAAAAAATTCAAGGGTATAGTATACGCCGGATATAACAGGCCTTATTCAAAAGCATTTAAGTTGCTCAAGCAATCAATTGCTACATTAAAAACTAATGAAGGTATAGACGATAAGTTTAGCATAAACTTTCACGTTTGTGGTCATAAAATTGAAAGTACGCATTGGTATCGAAAACCAGAAGAAGGAACTAGAGTATGTGGTAATATTGGACATTGGTTGGATGCAACTATTCATTTTCTAGCTTGGCGCAGTTTACCTGAATTGATTTTTGTTCATATAGATTATTCTAATAAGCAAGAACCAGATGATAATATTAATATTACCCTGACCACAAATAAGCAAGATATTATTACTATTATGCTTACTGCACGGTCAGAACCTTTTGAAGGAATTTATGAGTCAATTAATTTGCAATACAATACCGTGATTTGTAAAATCGATGATTTTAGATCAATGAAAATTTGGAATGAAGACGCTCTACAAAAATTTAGGTTTTTTCCAAAAGACGTAGGTCATAAAAGAGCAGTTACGCAACCTTTTTTCACGCCACAAGAGAACAGAGATTGGGATGAAGTGATTCTTTCGTCTTTATTAATGTTAGCCATAACTGACATGGTTAAGAAATTACAAAATGATATGATTTTTGATATCGCCAAACAGTTACATGATTTTAATTATAGTGTAGAACAACAATTACAGCTTTTGTAATCAGATATTCTGCTTGCCTAATTTATACTCACCATTTATTTACCTACTATATAATTTATAATGAAGCAAATCATTCAAGATCTTAAAAATGGAAATACAATTCTTGAAGAAGTTCCGGCACCCTTAGTACGCAAGGGTGCAGTACTAATAAAAACACACTGTTCCCTTGTATCACTTGGAACGGAGAAGATGCTTGTTGAATTTGGGAAAGGTAGTTTAATAGCCAAAGCAAGACAACAGCCAGATAAAGTCAAGCAAGTCTTAGATAAAATTAAAACAGAGGGATTAATTCCTACACTCGAAGCTGTTTTTAATAAGTTAGATGAGCCATTGCCATTAGGTTACTGCAATGCCGGTGAAGTTATAGCAGTTGGTGAGGGTGTAACTGAATTTTCAATAGGAGATAGGGTTGCTAGTAATGGGCATCATGCTGAAATTGTTTGTATTCCCAAAAATTTAGTTGCTAAAATACCAGATAATGTCAGTTACGAAGAAGCAGCATTTACTGTAATAGCATCTGTTGCTTTACAAGGAATTCGATTAACTAATCCTACAATGGGAGAAACGGTAGTAGTAACAGGATTGGGGCTGATTGGTTTAATTGCAGTTCAGCTACTACAATCAAATGGATGTAATGTAATTGGTTTTGATTTTGATAGTAATAAAGTAGCGTTAGCAAGGCAATTGGGCGTTCAAGCTTTTGTTGCATCTTCAATTGATGTAGTAAAAGTAGTTGAAGACTTTACCCAAGGTATTGGTTGCGATGCTGTTATCATAACAGCATCAACAAAAAGTAATGATGTAATTAATCAATCTGCACAAATGTGTAGAAAGCGAGGGAGAATTGTTTTGGTAGGAGTAGTAGGTTTAGATATTCAACGTACAGAGTTTTTTAAAAAAGAACTTAGTTTTCAGGTTTCCTGTTCCTATGGACCTGGCAGATACGATGAGCAATATGAGCAAAGAGGTATTGACTATCCATTAGCGTATGTTCGATGGACTGAGAAGCGAAATTTTGAGACCGTATTATCGGCTTTATCTAAAAAACAATTAAATGTACAAAACCTAATTACAGAACAATTTCCGTTGAATGATTATTTAAATATTTATAACAAAATGGGTGGTAATTCGATTGCATCTATTTTGGTATATCCCGAATACGATAATTATTCTGTTACAAATGTTCAGGTTAATTCAAAAGCAATTCAACCTTCAAAAGGTATTATCGGAATCATTGGGGCAGGAAATTTTACTAAAATGACTGTAATGCCTGCCTTAAAGGATTCTGGAGCTTACTTTAAATACATTTCAAGCGCTGGTGGACTAACAGCAAAATCCTTGGCAAAGAAATATGGTTTCGCATTTGCAACAACCAACTACAAACAGATACTAGAAGATGTCGATGTGGATTTAGTCATGATAACCACTAGGCATGATTTGCATGCTTCTATGGTAATTGAAGCATTAGATAATGGGAAAAATGTATTTGTTGAAAAGCCATTAGCGATAAATAAATCTGAGTTGGCCTTACTCGAGGCAGCTTATAAAAATGTTACGAGTCCTGTATTACTTAACGTTGGATTTAATCGTCGGTTTTCTCCATATATACAAAAAGCCAAACAATTGTTGGGAGACGCTCAAAGTCCCATAAATATTTCAGCAACGATGAATGCCGGTTTTATTCCTCAAGATGTTTGGGTACAAGATATGAATATTGGTGGTGGAAGGATTATTGGTGAAGCATGTCACTTTATTGATACAATGATTTTTTTAACTAATAGTTTAGTTGAAGAAGTTGCAATGTCTGCACTAGGCTCAAATCCAAACGAAAACTCCGACAATGCAATAATAACAGTCAAATTCAAAAATGGCTCGCAAGGAGTTATTAATTATTTTTCAAATGGGTCAAAAACATATGCTAAGGAACGAATTGAAGTTTATTCACAAGGTCGAATTTTAGTGATTGATAACTTTAGGAAAATGCATGGTTATGGATTCAAAGGTTTTTCATCTCAAAGTGTTGGCTTAGATAAAGGCCATAAAAATCAATTCAAAAAATTGATTCAAACTATTAAGCAAGGTGGAGAACCTTTAATCCCTTTTGATGAACTCATTAATACTACTAAATCAACTTTTGCTGCAATTGAAAGCTTAAAAGCCAAAAAATGGATAAAAGTTGTTTAGTTGTATGTCTGAAATTGTATTCTAATCATTAAATAGTAAAAGTGAAAATTACATTAGTAGCAGGCGCAAGACCAAATTTTATGAAAATTGCCTCAATTATTGATGCAATTCATCGTTTTAATGAGTTGGACAGAAACATAGCATACAGGCTGGTTCACACTGGTCAGCATTACGATAAAAACATGAGTGAAAATTTTTTTACTCAATTAGGCATACCGTCTCCACATGCAAATTTGGAGTGCGGAGGTGGCACGCAAGCTGAACAAACAGCGAATATTATGATTCGTTTTGAAATGGAGCTAATTGCTAATCCGGCTGATGCGGTATTAGTTGTTGGTGATGTAACCTCGACTTTAGCTTGCTCAATTGTTGCCAAAAAATTATGCACTGATGTAATACATGTAGAAGCAGGAATTCGATCTTATGATTTAACTATGCCCGAGGAAATCAATCGCATGGTAACCGATGCTATTTCTGATTATTATTTTACAACCAGCGAAATAGCTAATGATAATCTTCGGAAGTCAGGCGTTGACGAAAGTAGAATTTATTACGTAGGCAATACGATGATTGATACGCTCTTAAAACAACTGCCTAATTTTAAAAAGCCTTCAATTTGGGACGAAAAGCGGCTTGTAGAAAAGAATTATTTTGTGTTAACGCTTCATAGACCTTCTAACGTTGATGAAGAAGATTATCTTATTGACCTTTTAAATACAATTATATCTTGTTCAAATGGATTGCCGATTATTTTTCCGGTTCATCCTCGTACGGCAAAAAAAATACAAAGTGTAGGTTTTGCAAGTACAAATTTATGTATGGTTGAACCATTAAGTTATCTCGAATTTAATTATCTGGTAAAGCATGCAAAAGCTGTAATCACTGATAGTGGAGGAATTACGGAAGAAACAACAGTAATGGGAGTTCCTTGTATGACCCTTAGGGATAACACCGAAAGACCTGAAACGGTAACACTTGGAACAAATGAGCTAATAGGTAAAAACCCGAACAATTTGAAACCTGCCTTTCTTAAACTTTTTGATGGTTCATGGAAAAAAGGAAGTATACCAGCGTTATGGGATGGCAAGACAGGCGAACGAATTGTACATGTGTTGAACGAAATTTACTCGGCAAAGTGATATTCAAAATTAAATTACTGTTACAAACAATTCGATATTTGAAGCCAATTCAAATTCGTTATCAGGTTTGGTATAGAATAAAAAACAAATTTGTTAAACTGTATTGGTACAGAACTTACCTACAAAAGGATATTATTAAATTGGATAGTGCGCTAAAGGATTTACTGATTTTAAGTAAACATAAATACCTAAAAAACAACACTTTCCAATTTCTAAATTTAAAACAAACCTTTCAATCTCGTATTGATTGGAATTTTATGGGTCATGGAAAACTATGGAATTATAATTTACAATATTTTGATTTCCTTCATGACGAAACCATTGAATTGAGTGAAAGAATAAACTTGCTGGAGGATTATTCAAAGCAATTGATTGATAATGTTGTTAAGCCAGAGCCTTATCCGGTTTCACTGAGAATTATAAATACGCTCTTTTTTCTTGGAGAAAATAACATCAAAAATTTACATATTGAGTTAGCCCTGAAATACCAAATCGATTACCTTAGAAACAATCTTGAATATCATATACTTGCTAATCATTATTTAGAAAATATTTACGCTTTATTTATAGCATCAATTGCTTTAAATGACTCCTCTTTGTACAATAAAGCTGAATATTTGTTGAGAGGGCAGTTGGAAGAGCAGATATTAAATGATGGTGGACATTATGAATGTACACCCATGTACCATAGTATATTATTCAGTAAACTTTTATTGTGTATTGAGTTGGCATCGAACCAACATTATTGTAGTACTATACTTCCATTTTTACGAGAAACAGCTTCAAGAATGTTAGGTTGGATTGTGCGTTACAGTTTTCCAGATGGGAGTTGGGCAATGTTTAATGATGCAACAAACTCAATAGCCCCAACTACAGATGCTTTGATTACTGCATCAGATAAGTTAGGTATATACCCTAGTATAATACAATTAAAAGACTCTGGCTACAGAAAAATTTCTGGTAATAACTGGGATGTAATTGTGGATGTCGGGAATATTATACCATCTTATCAGCCAGGTCATGCACATGCTGATATATTTAGTTTTTGTCTTTGGCATTTTGGAAGCGAATTGATTATTGATACTGGAATTTCTACATATAATAATAATAGGCAACGACAGTTAGAGCGATGTACAGAGAGTCATAACACAGTAGTTGTTGAAGGTTATGATCAAAGTGAAGTTTGGAGTGGGTTTAGAGTTGGGAGAAGAGCTAGCGTTGAAATAATTTTAGATTCTAGTGATGCTATTGTTGCTCAACATAGTGGTTATAAAAAGTATGGTCTGACTCATAAGCGAAAATTTTTAAAGGATTCTGACCAATCATTTACTATTCAAGATGATATCATCTCAAATAAAATAAATGTGCGTACAAGAGCAATTTTCTATTGTTCAACTATTAACACAACGCAACTAGTAAAAAATTTTTTACACGCTGGCCATGTTTCAATTGAATTTTCTAATCATGATGACATTATTATCAATCAAGTAGAAGTTGCAAATGGTTATAATTCTTTTAAGCAGGTATATAAAATAGAAGTAGCGTTTACTGACACTTTAATCACGAAATTTATTTTTTAGTGCATATTTTATTTATTACAGATAATTTTCCACCTGAAGTTAATGCGCCAGCTACCAGAACTTATGAACATTGTAAATATTGGGTAGAGGCCGGTGCAAAAGTTACAGTAATTACATGTAATCCTAATTTTCCTCAAGGTAAATTGTATAAAGGGTATCGAAATCGTTGGATTCATAAAGAAACCATGGATGGCATTCATGTAATTCGAACCTGGAGTTATATACACCCAAATGAGGGGTTTGCAATGCGTATACTAGATCATCTAAGTTTTGCATTTACATCTTTTTGGCAAGGATTATTTTTATCTAATATTGATATTATTGTAGCAACTTCACCTCAATTCTTTACAACTTTTTCGGCTTATTCCTTATCACTTTTTAAAAGAAAACCTTGGGTTTTTGAGGTACGAGATATGTGGCCTGAAGGAATTATTTTTTTGAAAAAAGATACTTTTCTGTATAAATTCTTAGAAAAAATAGAACTTTTCTTATACAGGAAAGCAGATCATATAATTACAGTCACAGAAAGTTTTCGAGAAAATATTTCGAAAAGAGCCTCATTACAGTTATGTAAAATCACAACCATATACAACGGCGCAAATAATGCACTCTTCGTAAAGAAGGATAAAGATGAATATCTTTTAGAAAAACTTAATTTATCAAATAAATTTGTAATTGGATATGCTGGTACTTTGGGCGTGAGTCACAATTTGGATGTTTTAATAGATCGTTTTAAAAATATTGAGAATATAAATCCAAGTATACATTTTTTGTTTATAGGAGATGGAGCTGTAAAGTCAACTTTACTGGATAAAGCTAAACAGTATGATATAAATAACTTTACTTTACTACCACCAGTATCTAAAGATGAAATCATTAACTATATCTCATTATTTGATGTAGGGTTAGTTCCCCTTAAAAAGAACCCGGCTTATCTTAAAGTAATACCTTCTAAAATTTTTGAATTATCTGCAATGAACATTCCAATATTGCTGGGCGTAGAAGGGGAGGTGAAAAACATATTACTGGAGTATCAGGCAGGCATTAGTTATATTCCAGATAGTTTAGATGATTTTGAAAAATCTGTTTTGTTTTTAGCTGATGATGATAATTTAAGGCTAAAATATAAATCTGGTCAACAGTTGCTCGCAAATAACTTTGATAGAAAAAAGTTAGCCTATAAGATGTATGACGTTCTACAAAAGGTTATCAAAAAATAATGGAAAAATTTGTTATTTTAATAACTGATGTACATTTACGGAAAGCATTTGATATTGTTAATATCTTATCACGATACAAATCTCAATATCAGTTAATTCTAACTTCGAATGAGTCTATTAGCACATTGTCTATACTATATGGACAAAAAGTATTTCTGCTAAGAAAAAATGAGCAATCTTTATTTGATATTGACTTGGCCTCAATTTCTAGTCAATATCGCACCATTACATACGTGCCTGTTGAGGAAGATACAACTATTCTATTTTACAAGTTCTTACAGTCGTCGAAACAAAACAGTTTCAAATATGTATTACCTGAATTTGAAAAATTTATATTGGCAGGTAATAAATATGCGTTAAATGAAACCTGCTTAAAAAATAATATTCCTGCACCTAGAATATTTAATGAACAAGAAATTTTTCTCTCTAAGCATTTAGTACCGGTAGTAATTAAACCCCGAAATGGTGCTGGTTCTAAAGGGTTATATTATGTGAATGATTTTAATGCTTTTCGTGAAATTAAGATCAATAATTTTGACAATTATATTATACAAGAAAAAATTGGCAATAGTGTTCAAGTTCAAGGAGCATTTTTATTATGTAAAGGCGGAGAAATTGTTGATTTCTATGCTCACCGAAGGTTAAGAACATATCCTGTTAAAGGTGGTGTTAGTGTTTTAGCAGAAACTACGAATAATCAATTATTACTTGAAGTTGCAAAGCCTTTGGTTAAACTGCTAAACTGGAATGGGCTAATGATGATTGAATATTTGTTTGACGAATTTCAAGAACATAGTTTGCCTAAAGTAATTGAAATTAACCCACGATTATGGGGTTCGATTTTATTAAGTGAGTTTAGTAAATCTAATGTTCTACATAATTATATTAAATTATCTAACCAAATTCAGCCAGAACATACTTTCCATTATGAAGTTGGTAAAAGAATACGATGGTTTTTCCCCTATGATCTTTTAAACATTTTAAGAGGTAGCTGGAAATTACCATCTCTTTGGAATTTCAATACTAAGAAAAACTGTTTTATAAATTTTACATATAGTAATTTTTTTAAAACATTCTTTTTTTATCTCTTATTTTTTTATCAGACAATAAAGCGTAAAATTACCTTGAATGTCAAATAAAATAGTTTTTGATTTTGATAAAACGTTAACTTATGAGGATACGTTATTGGGATTTTATAAAGAATGTACACCCAACTTCATACTTTGGTATTTTAAATTCACTATATATTTATTTTTCATGTGTTTGGCAAAAATTAAACTTATCAATAACACAGCGTTAAAAAAAATAGGAGTCTATTTTTTTTTAGTCGGATTAGATAGCACTATTTTAGAATATTATGCTTTGAGCTATTCCAAAAAAATTAAATTTTCTAAAGTTTACTCCAACTTATTTTTAAATATCGATAATCCAATTGTTATTTCAGCATCATTTAAAGAATACTTGAAGTATTGTCTTCCAGATCATATTTTGATTATTGCTTCTGAACTAGATATTGCTAATAATAAGGTAGTTGGCCTAAAAGACAATTGCTATGGAAAAGAGAAAGTATTAAAATATAGACTAATTACCGCTGAAGTTGCAATAGATAAATTATATACGGATAGTTTTTCTGACAAGCCTCTTATGGATATTTCGAATGTTACCTTTATTGTTAGCGGTGATGATGTTACTATTTACAATTGATTATGAATATTCTGACTATTGATTTAGAAGAGTGGTTTCATTTGCTTGACTTGGATAATGATTTGTCTGAGTCACAATGGGAGCATATGGAAGTAAGAATTCATAAAAATACAGATCGGATACTCGAGTTTCTTGATGTTCACAACAAAAAAGCAACTTTTTTTTGTGTAGGATGGATTGCCGATAAGTATCCTGAAATTATTAAAAAAATTGATTCATTGGGATTTGAAATTGCTTCACATTCTCATATGCACAAATTGGCTTACAAATTAAATAAAGCTGAATTTGACGAAGATTTATTAGCTTCTCTAGGAACAATTGAAAATATTACAGGAAAAAAGGTAACAAGCTACCGAGCACCTGGTTTTTCAATTAAAAGTGAAAATATCTGGGCGCTTGAATCTCTTATTCAGCATGGCATAGAGATAGATTGTTCAATTTTTCCAACTACTAGAGCACACGGAGGAATGTCTGGATTTCCATCCAATACACCTTGCATAATCAACATAAATGGACTTCAGTTAAAAGAGCTTCCTATTAATACTTTCAATGTTTTGGGCTATCAACTTGTTTTTTCCGGTGGAGGTTATTTCCGATTTTTGCCGACTTCTATTCTCAATTATCTAATTTATAGAAGTAATTATATTATGTATTATTTTCACCCTAGAGATTTTGATTCTGAGCAACCTATCCTTCAAGGGTTGTCATTCTATAGGAAATTTAAAGCTTATTATGGTCTTAGGAGTGCATTTTCTAAATTTTCGAAAATTCTTGGCGAATCAGATTTAATTGATATTAAATATGCTGATTCTATTATCGATTGGAAAAATGCAAAAGTTATCAAATTGTAAGATACTCTAAACTTAATTAATTCCAACCTATCGCCCTAACTTTACTCCACTTTCTAGCCTATTTCGGCTGCTTTTTCCGTTCTTGATTTGTTTGCGGTTCCTTTACAAAACTTTGCTCATATTTGTGTTTCTAATTAATGGCTAATAACCAATGAGAAAAATACTGTTATTTATTGTTTGTGCTATATTGACATTGTCAACTATTCAAGCACAGTTTAGTGCGTTGCCTGCAAATTTGTCTTCGTATAAATCTGCTGATGTGTCTGACCTTCAGTTGACGCAGATTGCGACGCAAATGAAGCAAAATAATGTGGATGAAAACCAAGCTTATGATTTGTTGATTCAGCGTGGTATGTCTGTGGCGGAAGCCTTGTTGCTGAAAAATAGATTACAAGTGGCATTACAGCAGCAGAGTGGAACATCATCAGGTAATGGTATGGGCACATCCGTAGATCCGCCAGCAACTACAACTAACAATTCAAAAAACCGTGTTCCTCTGATAGTTAATGAGACGACACCTGTCAACAACCCCAATAAAATTTTTGGTGCAGAAATTTTTAACAATGGAGTAATTAGTTTGGAGCCTAATGTGAAAATCACACCACCTGCTAGTTATATCATTGGTCCGGATGATGAGTTGACGATTCAAATTTATGGCTATCAAGAAGCGAAAATGAATTTAACTGTTTCACCAGATGGTGACATTACCGTTCCAAATGCCGGAGTATTGTATGTAGCCGGGCTAACCTTAGCACAAGCCAATGCAAAAATTAAAAATAAATTAGCTGTATCGGGGTATAGCAATTTGAATTCTGGTCTCACTAAATTAAAAGTCAGTATTGGTAGAATTCGTACTATTAAGGTGGCCATTATTGGAGAAGTAAAAACCCCGGGTACGTATACGCTTTCTTCTTTATCAACCGTATTTAATGCTTTGTACTTGAGTGGTGGGCCTAATACCATTGGTAGTATGCGATTGATAGAAGTAGTAAGAAATGGAAAAGTTATAGAAACCTTAGATATATATGACTTCCTTATCAAAGGGGATCAGCGTAGTAATATCTATCTGCAAGATCAGGATGTGATCCGTATTCCTGCTTATCAAAAAAGAATTTCGATTACCGGAGAAGTAAAAAGAGAAGGCTTATATGAAGTCATTGCCGGTGAACATTTAGCCACTTTGTTGCAATATGCCGGAGGCTTTACCGATAGTGCCTATACCGCAGCTGTAAAAGTGTTTACCACATCTGACAGTAGCAAACGAATCGTGGATGTAGCACAAGCGCAATTTGCTAGTTATTTTCCCGGTAGGGCAGAACAAGTAGTGGTAAGAAAGTTAGTGGATCGTTATAGTAATATGGTAACCGTAAATGGTGCAGTGTTTTTACCGGGTGAATATGAACTCACAGAAGGAATGACAATCAAGTCACTGATTACAAAAGCAATGGGTTTAAAAGAAGATGCTTATAAAGGTAGAGGGTTGATTCATCGATTAAAAGCAGATTTATCCAAAGAGATTCTAGCTTTTAGTCCCGCCAAAATAATGGATAATACAGACGCTGATATTTTGCTACACAAAAACGATCAAATAGAGATTCTTGCTAATACGGACTTAAAAGAACAGCCTAAAGTGATTATAAGTGGTGAAGTAAGAAGTCCTGGTGAATATGTTTATTCGGCTAATATGTCGGTAAAAGATTTAGTGTTTATGGCCAATGGCTTTACCGATGCGGCTGCGCCTCAAAAAATTGAAGTAGCTCGTAGGGTTAAAAAAGATAAATATGAATTGGGCGATGTACAATTGGCTGATGTCATTGAAGTTAATTCTGTTGAAGATTTGATGGCAAAAGGCGGAGAAATAAAATTACAACCTTGGGATTTGGTAGAGATTAGACGTAGCCCTGGCTATATTCCGCAGCAGCAAATTACGGTTAGCGGTGAGGTGGCATACCCGGGTATGTATGTCATTCAAAGTAAAACAGAACGTATATCCGATTTGATTAAAAGAGCCGGTGGCTTAACACCCCAAGCTTATAGTGAGGGTGTTTATGTAACCCGTTTGAATAAACAATCAATTACAGATAAAGTAAACCAACAAAAAATTCAGAAGATTCAACGTTCGGCCAAAAATATGGCGAACAGTACCGATAGTCTTATCAATATTGAGATAAAAAGAGAGAGTGATCAAATTGCCATCAACCTGCAAAAAGTATTGAGTAATCCTGGCAGTAATGATGATTTGATATTAGAAGAAGGGGAGATATTAACTGTGTTGAGAGAAAAGAAAGAGGTTAGTATAAGTGGAGAAGTGTTGTTTCCTACACAGGTGGTGTTTGAGGAAGGTCGTAAGCTTGATTTTTACCTTGGTAGAGCAGGTGGTGTTACTCCCAAAGCTGTAAAACGTAGAATTTATGTGTTAAAGCCCAATGGCAATGCAGTTAAAACGAGTAAGTTTTTATTTTTCAGAAATTATCCCACTGTAACACCGGGGTCCCAAATTATTGTTCCCGGCAAGCCCGATAATACTAGCAAAAGAATGAGTACTGGCGAAGTGATTGGTATTAGTACAGCTATTGCTTCTATGGGTGGTGTGTTGGTGGCGTTGTTGAATATTTTGAAGTAGGGAGGAGGAGTTTGCAAAGAGATGGTAGAATGCAGAGGGGTTGATTTCAAAGTTTCAACGTTCAATTGTTTCAAGTTTCAGAGGCAGACGAATTAGGAATTAGATAGATGAGTAGAGGTAAAACAAATCATTCAAGTTGTGTGTCAGTTGAAGCGGAATGATTCGCTTTTCATTCTAGTATAAATCGATAAATAGTAGTTTACAATGTCTGAACAACAGCAAATGACATCTTTTGGGGCTTTTTTACGCAGTATTATTCATGCGTATCGCTTTGCCAAATCAAAATGGTTGGTACTTGTAGTGTCGGGTTTGTTGGGTGGAGTACTTGGCTTGGCTTATGCTTGGTTGAGTAAGCCGGTATATGAATCAAAACTTAGTTTTTCTATAGAGGAAGAAACAAAAGGTGCCGGTGGTGGATTATTGAGTTTGGCTTCGCAATTTGGGGTTGATGTGGGAAATGTTGGGGGTATTTTTTCGGGGGAGAATATTTTGGAATTGTTTAAGTCGAGAAGAATTATTGAGAATAGTTTATTATCTCCGGTAGCCATCAATGGAAAAACCATGTCGTTTGCCGATTTCTATTTAGATATGTCGGGAGATAGAAAGGCTTTTTCCGAAGATCAACGGCTTAAACAGATACAGTATCCACTTGCCATGCCCCGATCACAGTATAGTATTTTGCAAGATAGTGTGTTGGGTAATATGTATCAGTCTATTACCGAAACTATGATTGGGGTAAATAAGCCCGATAAAAAGTTTAATATTTTTTATATTACTTGTAAATCACCAAATGAGCAATTTAGTAAATTGTTTTCGGAGCGATTGGCAGAAGAAGTAGTTAAGTTTTATATGGTTACTAAAACTAAAAGGTCAAGAACAAATGTGGAAGTGTTGGAACAAAGGGCCGATTCTATTAAACGAGAGTATTATGCTGCACTTTCCGGTAGGGCATCGATAGCTGATGCAAATGTGAACCCTTTGTTTCAAGGACCAATGGTGGGAGTGCAGCGGAAACAAACCGATATAACCGTATTGGCAGCTGCTTACGGAGAAATTATTAAGAATCTCGAAATTGCCAAATACACTGCTTTAAAAGAAACACCATTAATACAAATTATTGATCGACCTATCTATCCATTGAAAAAAATCAAAAAATCAAAACGTAATTATTTGATTATGGGTGGGTGTGTTTTCTTTTTTGTAACACTCACCGGTCTTTTCCTTCGACAAAAAGTTAAAGCAGCACTAGCTGAAAGCTAATATGTCTACCATTTCATCTGCTGTAGCGAGTAGCAGTTTAGCTACAACAAACGCATCAGATCGTTTGCAGGTATGGCTATTGGTGCTTGCTTTTACCGGCTACCCATTGTCTTCTTTTATTCCGGGTAATGAAATTTCAATTGTTTATCGTGGCATTTTTTTGTTTTTGGCGTTGATTTATATGTATCAATCTTACAAAGCCAAACGCTTTGTGTATAGCTTTGGGTACGGTATTTTTTTATTATTTTGGCTCGTCTACAGTTGTCGTATTGTGTATGATCTCAGCTTGCATTATAACCAATTAGGAAGACCGGGGTATGATTATATCCTCTTTGGCTTACTTATATCATTTGTGTGCAGCCATTGTTTTTTTACAACTATTTCAGATGCCACTTTGCAAAAAGCATTCAAAGGTTTGTATTATGCTTTATTGTTATTTAACGTGTTGGGTATTGTTTACCTGATTCTTTTTCCGCCTTCTGATATGGATTTGTTTAGGGCGAAGGTTAACCCAAAAGTTAATCCTATCACTACTTCTATTCTGGCCTCATTTTTAATTATTGCGAGTTTATATGTTTTAGTAGATAAACCCAAAGGCATTGTCATTAACAAATGGTTGATGACAATAGGTATAATCACCGCTTTTGCCAATATTATTATTGCAGTTTCTAAAAGCCCGACCATTGGGTTGATGTTAAACATCATGATTTTATTTGGTAGTCATATTTGGAAGAATATGTTGAAAATTCTTTTAATGATTGCTTTATTGATTTTGATTTTTGTGGTTGCTTATTACAACGGATTAGCCGATTTTATAGATGTATTTGTACTACGTTTTACCGATTATGGCGATGATGTAAGCACAACGGAACGTTTGTTGAGTTTTAATGGTGCGGTAGAACAGTTTAAAGAATCGCCATTATTGGGCGATTTTCTAGAAGAAAAGATCACCCAACAATATCCGCATAACCCTATACTAGAATCGTTTATGGCTATAGGTATTTTTGGCGGAATGTTATTTTTACTAGTGTATTTAACTGGCTTGTATTGCGGTATTCAACTTTTTAAGCATCCGGCCTCCCGGTGGCTGGGTTTCTTTTTTGTACAAATTTTCGTGGTATACAATGTAAGTGGGTCGTTGGCCTTTTCTTACGATTACTGGTATTTATATGCATTAGCGGTAACCATTTTTACCATCAAAACGGCAGTAGTGCCTATACCAAAGCCCCTTTCAACTTAACATAAACCGTGAGCATATTTTCTATAGTAAGTCAACTTCAACAGCATAGTTTTATCCGAAAGCTGTTAACCTTGCTTAGTGGTACCGTTTTAGCACAAGTAATTCCGCTAGCCTTGTCCCCAATACTTACACGACTGTTTTCTAACGAAGCTTTTGGGATATTCTCTACTTTTTTTACCATCGTAGCTATCATTAGTATTATTGTCACACTGCGGCTAGAGTTAGCGATAGTATTACCCAAAACAGATGAAGCTGCCATAGCTGTTTTACGTAGTGCACTATTCGTCACCCTTGGATTTGCAATAGTAACGGCCTTAGCATGTATGATTTCTTATGTTTTTGCGGTGCATCCTTTTGTTATTCAACATCCATTTGCATTTTTTATAATTCCTTTTTCGGTTTTTTTGAATGGTATTATTCAATCGTTTACGTACTGGAATAATCGTAAAACTGCTTTTAAGATTATTGCATACAGTAGGGTGATTAATGCCGGGATTGCCAATCTATTTCCTTTGTTATTAGCCTTGTTGTTTATGCCTTTTACCAATGGCATTGTGTATGGCTATGTGCTTGGGCAGTGTTGTGCTATTGCGGTTTTTGTGGTATTATCGAAAGATGTTTTTTTGTGGAAACAACTATTGCATTTTAGTTGGGCAAATTTCAAAACTGTTATTTATGCCTATCGTCAGTTCCCCTTGCTAAATGCACCATCCTCTTTTATCGATCAATTGGCAGCATCTATGTCTTTATTGTTTATTAGTTTTTATTTTAGTGTAGATACGGCTGGTATTTTTGGCTTAACCAATCGGGTAATGGCCGTTCCGGCAGCATTGATTTCGATGGCTTTTTCGCAAGTGGTATACCAGCATGTTGTAGTTAAAATCAATCAAGGAGATCAAGTTTTACCAGGATTAATTAAATCAGGCAAGCTGCTATTTTTGGTGGCTTTAATTCCTTTTTCTATTTTGTTTATTGGCGGGGGAGATTTGTTTGCTTTTGTATTTGGCGATAATTGGCGGTTGGCCGGAGAATTTGCACGGTTATTGGCATTTACGGGTATCGTTCGTTTTGTAGCTTCTACACTGAGTATTACCCTTGCAGCCACTAATGGGCTTAAACTTTTGGCTATTTGGCAAACCGGTTATTTTTTGTGTAATGTGGTTATTTTGGCAGTTGTATATTATCTACACTTAACAGCATACGAGTATTTATTAATTATTGCTGTGGTAGATATTGTTTTATATGCAGTTTATTTGTACCTCATTTTTTATGCTGCTCGGCGGTTGGCTGTGCAACAACTTGATTTTAAGTAAGGCTATTTTATGCGAATTGTTCATATTAATGTTCATTATCAAGATAAACTGGGCTACCAAGATTATTATTTGGGAGCAGAACAGGTTAAGATGGGGCATGAAGTCATATTTGTAAGTTCTGATTGGCATTTTGATTACCCAGATTATCAAAATACGGTACAATCATTAATTGGTAACAAATATCAGGGTACTGGTATTTTCGAGAATGATTATGGTTGTAAAATTCATCGTTTAAAGGGGATGTTTCGCTTCACCGGTTGGATTTGGTTGAAAGGGTTTAAACAAACTTTGCTATCGCTACAACCCGATCTAGTGATTCAACATGGGGTATTTAATTACCAAGCCATTCGACTATCTTTTTTTGCCAAGCAGTTGAACTGTCCGGTGGTATATGATGATCATACCACATTCGACAATCAACTGAAGTCCGGAAAAATTGCAAGTATTGTTTTCTTTTTATTTCGAAAGTTGTTTGCCAAACGAATTTATCAATCTGCCCATAAAGTGATTGGTATTTCCGATTCTACAATGGTAGTGTTGGAGCAACGGTTTGGCATTCCAAAAGATAAACTACAAATGGTTCCTTTGGGGGCAGATAACCAACTTTTTTACCCAGATAATAACTTGAGAATAAATTATAGGAAAGCCTTAAAGATAGCTGCAGATGAACTGTTAGTGGTTTATACCGGAAAAGTATATGCCGAAAAAAAAGTACCACTTATTTTTGAAGCTTTAAACGATGATCGGTTTAAAGATTTAAAGATTACAATTTTGGTTGTAGGCAATATTGCCGCCGATTATAAAGTTGAGTTTAATAGCAAAGTAGCTCAATCGGCTAAAAAAGTGATACACTTAGATGCCATTCCTGCAGCACAATTAAATCAAGTGTATAATGCAGCAGATATTGCTGTTTGGCAAGATTCCATAACCAATAGTACCGTAGATGCGTCTGGAGCAGGCTGTGCCATTATTTGTAATGCAAACTTTAAAGAGCGAATAAAATACAACAATGGCATTGGCATAGCACCGGGAAATATTGATGCGTTAAAATCGGCCTTAAATCGTTTACTTAACAATGCAGTATTAAGGGCTGAAATGGGTAAAAACGGTATTGAGTTGGTAGACAAAGAGTTGAGCTGGGCAGTTATCGCTAAACAATTTACCATCATTCAAAATAACTAATTGACTATATGTGCGGAATAGCAGGCGTAATAGATTGGTCGTTCAGTAAAGTTGAGCAATCAACTGTTAAAACCATGACGGATGCCATTCGGCATCGTGGTCCGGATGGTGAAGGATTTTACACCGCCGAAAATATTGGTTTAGGGCATAGAAGGCTTTCCATTATTGATTTAAGTGATGCCGGTAATCAGCCTATGTATATAGATGATTTAGTGCTCATTTTTAATGGAGAAATTTACAATTATATAGAAGTAAGAGCCGAGTTACAACAATTGGGCTATACTTTTTCTACCGCATCAGATTCGGAAGTGTTACTTAGGGCATATCAACAATGGGGTAAAAAATGTTTGACCAAGTTTAATGGTATGTGGGCTTTTGTCATCTACAATAAAACGAATAAAACTGTTTTTTGTAGTAGAGATAGATTTGGTGTAAAGCCATTTTATTATACTATTCATAATAAACAATTCATCTTTTGTTCGGAGATCAAAGGTATATTGGCATTAACAAACCATGCTAAGCCTAATTGGCAAATGCTTACCGAATTTTTGGTTATGAATATGACTGACCATACCCATCAAACACATTTTGATGGTATTTATAAATTACCGGCAGGACACACTTTAATTTGTAGCGCATTA
>CALRUG020000013.1:0-32576 GCA_943371295.1 Synechococcus sp. UW140
CTATACCATCATTGATAAAAGATGCGAATAAAGGATACAAAAGTAGATTTCTCATTCGATTAGGGAATAGAATGTTATTTGTAAATACCGCCGCTATTGCATATTTCTATGTTGCTGAAAAAAATGTTTATTTAGTAAATACCGATGGGGTAAGGTATCCTATTGACTATTCTTTAGAAAAAATACAGCAATTGTTAGATCCCTCTGTTTTTTTTCGAGTGAATAGAAGTATGATTTGTAGTACTCAATCCATTCGGGAAATCAAGACTCATTTGAATAGTCGGTTAAAAATTATATTATCTGTTGGTAACTATTTAGATGAAGTGCTAGTTAGTCGAGAAAAAGTTTCCACATTTAAAGAATGGGTGGAAGGATAGCCATAGTATCATCTTATTTGATTCATCATTGCTTCGTACATTGCAGTTATGGAGAATTTATTCCAATACGAGCAACTATATTCCTTCACCCATGCTGTATTCATGGGTATGGGTTGTTCCTCGGAACATGCAACAACTGCCACCAAAGTATTACTTTCTGCAGACTTGCGCGGAATAGATAGCCATGGAGTTGCAAGATTGAGTGGCTATGTTCGACTTTGGCAAGCTGGTAGAATTAATGCACAACCCAATATTTCTATCATTCATGAAACACCGTCCACTGCTGTTGTAGATGGGGATCAAGGCTTAGGCCTAGTGGTAGCCCCCTTTGCAATGGAAATTGCTATGCAAAAAGCTGCGGCTGTTGGAACAGGATGGGTAGCTGTTCAAAACTCCAATCATTTTGGTATTGCAGGATATCATGCAATGATGGCTTTAGAACATGACATGATTGGAATGGCGATGACCAATGCAAGTGCATTGGTTGCCCCTACTTTTTCTGTAGAAAAAATGTTGGGTACCAATCCAATAGCCGTTGCAATTCCTGCGGAGCAGCAACCTCCCTTTGTTGCAGATTTTGCTACTACTACTGCAGCCAATGGTAAGTTGGAAATATTGCAAAGAAAAGGAATGGATACACCAACAGGTTGGGTACAAGATCATCAAGGTATAACAAGTACCGATGCAAATATTCTAAAGAAAGATGGAGCATTATTGCCATTGGGTTCAGATAGGGAACATGGTAGCCATAAGGGATATGCATTAGGCAGTATTGTCGATATTTTTTCTGCTGTTTTAAGTGGTGCATCCTACGGTCCTTGGGCACCTCCATTTCCTGCTTATATTCCTATGCCAGAAAATATGCCAGGTAAGGGATTAGGCCATTTTTTAGGTGCCATGAGAGTAGATGCTTTTAGGCCAGCAGCAGATTTTAAAAGCCATATGGATCATTGGATTAATCGTTTTCGAAATGCGAGTCCAATAGATGGCCAAGAAAAAGTGTTGATTCCAGGAGATCCTGAAAGAGAAATGGAAATGGAGAGAATGAAAAATGGTATTCCATTGTTGCCTATCATTGTAGAAGACCTAGAAAAAACAGGCGCAATATTTCAAGTTGCTTTAACCAAATAACGCCAGATGAAAAAATTTCATGCTTTTTTGTTTTTATTATTGGGTTATTTATTTGTTTCTTCTTGTGTTGCTGTTAAAAATGAAGAAGTGGATTCATTTCCACTTTTGACTCAAACAGAATGGAATCAATTGTTCCCGCATATCAATGGAGGCGATAGTGCCAAGAAACCCTTTTATAGTTATGAAGCTTTTGTAAAAGCAACTAAAAGATTTCCTCAATTTTTGTCAGAAGATTCTAGCGAATTAACGAAGAGGGAACTAGCTGCTTTTTTAGCAACCATTTCTCATGAAACTGGCGGTGGAAGTGAAAATGATACGACCCATTTTTATGATTACGGTTTGTATTATAAAGAGGAGTTGGCTTGTTTAAGTGGATGTAATCATTACTCAGATACTACTGATATTGAATATCCCCCGGTAAAAGGAAAATCGTATCATGGAAGGGGGCCAATTCAGTTGAGTTGGAATTATAATTACGGTTTGTTCAGTAAAATGGTATTGGGAAATAAAGACAGTTTATTGAATCATCCAGAACTATTAACTACAGATGCAGAATTGAGTTTTGCAGCAGCAATTTGGTTTTGGGTTACACCGCAAGAACCAAAGCCTTCCTGTCATGAAGTGATGTCTGGTAAATGGGTGCCTAATGAATCGGATAGATTATCTGGTCGGAAACCTGGTTTTGGAGCAGTCATGAATATCGTTAATGGCGGTCTTGAATGTGGAGGGGTCGAATCAGTTAGAAATAAATTTAGACTACAATACTATTTGGCTTTTTGTAAAAAAATGGGAGTGGATCCTGGACCAAATATTAGCTGCAATTCGCAGCAACCATACGGCCAATAATTCCTATGATAGCGTTACATTTGCTACAAATTAGTAGCAATGATGAAAGTTATGAAGTTTGGCGGTACTAGTGTTGGTAAGCCAGAACGTATGCATGAAGTAGCCAAATTAATTACTCGGGATGTGGATAGTAAAATTGTGGTTTTAAGTGCTTTGAGTGGAACAACCAATTCATTAGTTGAAATCAGTAATTTTTTAGCACAGGGTAATCGAGAAGGGGCTAAAAATACGATTGAAAAATTGCACCAACATTATAAGCAGTTCATTCAAGTTTTAGTTCAAAAAGAAGAAAATAGGAAAAATGCCAATCAGATTATTGACGAGCATTTCGAATTTCTACATATCATTTTACGCATTTCATTTAGCGAAGCGTTAAATAAAGATATATTGGCTCAAGGCGAGTTAATGAGTACAAAATTATTCTCTGTTTATTTAAATGAAATTGGAGTTGATCATGAATTATTGCCTGCATTAGAATTCATGAGTATTGATGTTAATGAAGAACCTCAATTAGGTGCCATTAGAATTAAATTGAACGACTTGCTTAGAAAACATGCAGACAAAAAAATATTAGTAACCCAAGGTTATATCTGCAGAAATGCTAGAGGAGAAGTGGATAATTTAAAAAGAGGGGGCAGTGATTATACTGCTTCATTGGTAGCTGCTGCATCTAATGCTTCTGTTTGCGAAATCTGGACGGATATTGACGGGATGCACAACAATGATCCTAGAATTGTAAACAAGACTGTTGCTATTGAACAACTGAGCTTTGACGAAGCTGCGGAGTTGGCTTATTTTGGTGCTAAAATTTTACACCCTACTTGTATTTGGCCTGCTCAACAAGAAAATGTGCCTGTGAAATTATTGAATACCATGCAGCCAGATGCAGCGGGAACAGTAATTACAAAAGAGGCTGGAAGTGTTGGGGTTAAAGCTGTAGCTGCAAAAGATGGCATTATCGCAATTAAAATAAAGAGTAGTAGAATGCTACTTGCTTATGGTTTCTTGAGGAAAGTTTTTGAAGTGTTTGAGAAGTATAAAACTTCTATAGACATGATTACCACTTCTGAAGTGGCTGTTTCAGTAACCATTGATTCTGATTTATTTTTAGATGATATTGTTAGAGAATTAGAGCCATTTGGAACGGTGGATGTAGATAAGGGGCAAACCATTGTGTCTATTGTGGGAAATGAAATTGCACAGACCGATCATGTATTGCAAAAATTATTTGACGCATTAAATGAAGTGCCTGTTACAATGGTGAGTTATGGTGGAAGTGCACATAATATTTCTTTATTAGTGCCACAAGACTATAAAACAAAAACTTTACAGCTATTGAATGCTGGATTGTTTGGGTTATAATTTGCTGAATACAATTATTTATATCATGGGGGTGTCTGGTTGTGGAAAAACAACCATTGGCAATTTATTGTCTAAACAAACCGGGTATCCTTTCTTTGATGGGGATCAATTTCATCCTTCGGTCAATATTGAAAAAATGGCTGCAGGTATTCCGCTAAACGATGAAGACCGATTACCTTGGCTAAACAGTATCAAAGACTTCGCTGAAAAAAAAGTGCTTGAAAAGTCTGTCATCATTGCCTGTTCTGCATTAAAGCAAACTTATCGAGATATACTTGCCAATATACCCAAAGCCAACTGTTATTTTATTTTATTGCATGGAGAAGAAGCTATTTTAAACCAGCGGTTGCTAAATAGAGTTGGCCATTATATGCAAGCTAATTTGTTGGCTTCTCAATTGAGTATTCTAGAAACGCCAACGAATGCATTGATCATTTCTATTGATCAAACTCCAACAAAAATTCTTGAGCAAATTATTGAGAAACTACCAATAACTTTAAGTATGCAAGAATTTGGTATAATTGGTTTAGGTGTAATGGGAAAGAGCCTAAGTAGGAACTTTGCTAATAAAGGCTTTAAACTCTCTTTGTATAATCGTTTTGTAAAAAGCAAAGAGGAAAAAGTAGCTGAACTATTTATTGCTGAATTCCCTGAGTTAAGTAATGCTAAAGCATTCGAGGATCTTGAAGCATTTGTTCTATCCTTGTCTTTGCCTAGAAAAATCATGTTAATGGTTCATGCAGGAGAAGCAACGGATGATTTGATTGATCAGCTTACTCCGCTTTTAGAAAAGGGTGATGTTTTGATTGATGGTGGCAATTCTTACTATAAAGACACAGAGCGGCGATTAGCCCAACTTAGCAATTTGGGCATTCACTTTATAGGTTCTGGTGTGTCTGGAGGTGAGGAGGGTGCATTAAAAGGTCCTTCAATCATGCCAGGTGGTTCTTTAGAAGGGTATCAGTTGATTCAGCCGTATTTTGAAAGAATTGCAGGAACCAATTATCAAGGAATTAGTTGTTGCAAATATATAGGAGCTGGGGGAGCAGGTCATTTTGTAAAAATGGTACATAACGGAATTGAATATGCTGAAATGCAATTATTGGCTGAATTGGTTCAATTTTTGAAAATAACGGCAGGATTCACCAATGACTTAATCGCCTTAGTATTACAACCATTTCTACAAACCGAAAAGACCAGTTATTTGTTAGAGATAACTATTCAAATTCTACAGAAAAAATGGAAGGATGAATATTTAGTAGATCAAATTTTAGACAATGCAGGCAATAAGGGAACAGGAAGCTGGACTACCATTGAAGCTGCAAAATTGGGTATTCCTATACCCACGCTCACCGCAGCTTTAAACGCTCGTTTTATGTCTTCTATATGGGAAGAGCGCAGACAGGCAGCCGCATCCCTGAATACAAGTACCCAAAAACAACCGGTCAATATTGATTCGGTAATGGAAGCTTATCAATTATGTAGAATCATTAATCATCACCAAGGTTTTCAATTGATTGAAATAGCTTCTAAACAACAAAACTGGGATATCAATTTATCAGAATTGGCTCAAACTTGGACAGCGGGTTGTATTATTCGGTCTAAGCTAATGGAAGAAATAGAAACACTTATTGCTCAATCGAATAACTTGTTAATGCATCCAATCATAGTGCAAAAGTGTAATCAGTCTGTAGAATCACTTAAACAAATACTTGCTGCTGCATTATCTAATGAATTACCTATGGACTGTTTTAGCGCGTCAGCACAATATCTATTTGGCTATAAACAAGCATCTTCAGGTGCATCTTTAATTCAGGCTCAACGTGATTTTTTTGGTGCGCATACTTACCAATTAAAAGAGGATCCCCATGGTCCATTTTATCATACTAATTGGCAATCTGTATGAATTATTTGTTACTCTTAAGTGTAATTGCTGGTATTGCTGGTTTACTGATATTGGTTTTATATTTCAAGTTTCCCGCATTTATAGCATTATTAATAGCATCAATTGTTACTGGATTATTGGCTGGATTATCTGCGCAAAAAATGGTTGCAACCATTCAAGAAGGAATGGGATCTACCTTGGGTTTTGTTGCAACAATTGTTGGATTGGGTGCAATGTTTGGAGCTATATTAGAGAAGTCGGGTGGTGCTGATGCTATTGCTAGATATTTAATTAAAAAAGCCGGGCAAAATAAATCCCCACTTGCTCTTGCTTTTACAGGGCTAATTATTTCTATTCCCGTTTTTTTTGATGTTGCTTTTATTTTATTGATTCCTATTATTTATGCCATACAAAAGAATACACGAAAATCTTTGTTGTTATATGCGATGCCTTTATTAGCTGGCTTGGCATTTGGGCATGCATTCATACCACCAACACCTGGACCAATAGCTGTGGCTGAAATTATTGGAGCAGAAATGGGGTGGGTAATATTGACTTCAATAGTAATTGGTATTCCAACGGTTATTCTATGTGGAGTTTTATTTGGTAAAATGATTGCAAAAAAGATTTTTATTCATTCACCTGAATATGCACTAGAAGATACGCTAATAGCGAGTGGAGATCATAAGCATTTACCTTCTTTTGGACTAACAATCGGAATTGTTTTTTTGCCAATAGTTTTAATATTATTAAATACCTGTTTTAGTGCAGGGTTATTTAATATCAAGAATTCATTCATCATTCAATCAGTATCATTTCTAGGACATCCGTTTTCTGCACTTGTTATAGCCAACATTGTTGCCTGGGTTTTATTAGGTATTAAAAAAGGCTATAGTGCAACTGATTTGAGTACAATTTCTATTCAGTCAATGGCTCCGGCTGGAGCCATCATTTTAGTAACCGGGGCTGGGGGTGTATTTAAACAAGTGTTGGTTAATACAGGTGCAGGAAAATTGTTGGCAGAGTTACTATTACATGCAGGGGTTTCAGTAGTACTATTCGCTTATTTATCTGCTGCCATTATTCGGCTTTTGCAAGGTTCTGCAACAGTTGCAATGATTACTGCTTCTAGTTTATTGGCTCCTTTATTAATTACGGGAATGTATTCTCCAATACAATTGGCAGCATTGGTTGCAGCAATAGCTGCAGGTGCTACCATTTTTTCCCATGTGAATGATAGTGGTTTTTGGTTGGTTAAACAATACTTAGGATTAACGGAGAATCAAACATTTAAGTCTTGGTCATTAATGACTTTGCTCATTTCTGTAGTTGCTGGATTATTATCAGCTTTAATTTTCTATTTAGCATAAGTAAAACTTGTATTTAAACGGATTAAAATGAAACAACTGTTGATGCTCATTTTTTGCTTGATGGTGAGTAATATTCAGGCACAAAAAAAGTTGTCGGGTAAAGTAGTTGTTGCTGGTTCACAATTGCCAATTCCAGCTGCTAGTATCTTTTTAAGTAATACTTCTGTTGGAACCATTTCAAAAGAGGATGGCAGTTTTAATATTGAATTTTTTCCTGCAGGACGATATGATTTAGTAGTTACCATTTTAGGTTATGAGACTTATACCATTGCGTTGAACTCTACCCAACTTCCAGACAATCTCCTCATTTCATTAAAGCCGAAGGCAAAGGAATTACAAGAAGTGATTGTTGGTAATTATGATAAGAATGGGTGGGATAAATGGGGTGATTTCTTTATGGAAATGTTGATAGGTAAAACACCCAATGCTATGGATTGTAAACTTTTGAATAAGGATGCAGTAAAGTTTATCTTCAATAAAAAAGAGAATGTTCTAAGGGCATTTGCTACAGAACCATTAAGGATAAGAAATGATGCATTGGGTTACGATTTAAGTTATGAACTCAAGGAATTTGAGCATAATTATAAAACTCGAATTTTTTATTATCAGGGGTATCCCTTATTTACCCAGCGGAAGCATAGAAATAATCGACAACTAAAAAAATGGCTAACCAATCGTGCTGAAACCTATGAAGGTTCTTTGATGCATTTTATGCGTAGTCTTTATAAAAATAGTTTACTACAGGATGGATTTGAAATACGCAGAATTAAAAAGCAAAAAACGGAAGATAAAAACATAACTATTAACGGGCAGCATCCATCTAAAGAAATAGATATTTTAATTGATGTTCCTTTAAATGGAGACAGTATTGCATTTGCTATTGACAGCGTTACAGCTGGTCTTCAGTTTACAGATTATTTGCAAGTTGTTTACAAGCACAAATTATTGCCCTCGATGTATGTTAGAGAGAGTAGGAGTGGTACCATTGGTCAACCAATAACCGCAAGAATAGTTATGCCGGACCCTACAAAAGTAATCTCAGTATTGGCGAACGGTAGTTACTTCTATGGGAAAGATATTTTGACTGTAGAATATTGGGCTTGGTCTGAAAAGCTTTCAAATCTTTTGCCCCTTGATTATCGAAAATAAAACTCATTGCTATTTTGGAGAATTTGATTCAACCAATTTTTGTATATTAGGTATTCATAATTTTATCTAAATATGACTAAGCATCCCAATACTTTAGCAGGAATCATTGCGTTATTGGTTTTCTGCGGTATTTTTTTGCAATTGGTTTTAATGATACAGGCGCCGTCTAGCGATTCTATATTTGAAGTAATTGTTCGATTCTTTAGTTACTTCACTATTTTAAGCAATTTGATCGTTTTTGCTTATTTTATTTCGAAAGCACTATCTGCTGAATTAGGGGAAAATGGATTTTGGACAAAACCAGAAACAAGTACAGCAGTGACTGTTTATATTTCTGTTGTAGGTCTTGTATATCATATTGTACTTAGCAAATTGTATAGCCCACAGGGCCTTGCAGCAATTGCAGATCATGGCTTACACAGTTTTACTCCTCTAGTAACACTTCTATATTGGGCCTTGTTTGTTTCTTCAAAAAAGGTGAATTATGCATCAATTCCTTATTGGCTTATTTATCCTGCTTTATATTTTGTTTACACAATCATTCATGGTGCAGTAACTCAATTTTATCCTTATCCCTTTTTGGACGTAAGTAAGATTGGATTGATGCAGTCATTTTTAAACTGTTTGGTAGTGTTGGTTTTATTTACTTTTTTAAGTGTTCTATTTAGTTCTATAGCCAATTGGCGATTTAAAAATTTAAATAAATAATCATGACCAGTGATGCATTAACAGTTGCAGACTATATAAGTCAAATTCCAGCTGAACAAAAAACACAGGTAGAGCAGATAAGAAAAGCAATTAAGAAAAATTTGCCTAAAGGGTTTAAAGAAGTAATGAATTATGGAATGATTGGTTACGTGGTTCCACATAGTATTTACCCGGATGGATACCATTGTAATCCCAAATTACCGCTACCTTTTATGGGACTTGCAGCTCAAAAAAATTTTGTAGCGTTCTATCATATGGGTGTTTATGCAGATCCTGCATTATTAAAATGGTTTACAGAAGCATATGCAAAAGCAGTTCCTGGAAAATTAGATATGGGAAAAAGTTGTTTACGCTTTAAGAAGAATACAGTAATTCCATATGATTTGATTAGTGAGTTGGTTCAAAAAATGACCACAGCGGATTGGATAAATTTGTATGAAAAAAATTATAAGAAGGCTTCTAAAAAAGCATAAGCATAAAAAAACTCCCACGTTTGCGGGAGTTTTTTTTATTACATACTAGACAATAGATATTGTCATAAATAATATAAAAACATATTAAACAATCAACAACGCGTCTCCATAGCTAAAGAAACGGTATTTGTCTTTAATTGCTTTCTTATATGCTTCAATTGCTAAATCATAACCAGCAAATGCACAGGTCATAATTAACAAGCTTGTTTTAGGCAAATGAAAATTAGTTACCAAGCTATCTGCAACATTGAATGTGTATGGTGGATGAATAAAGTGATTGGTCCATCCTTCGCTTGGTTTCAATAATTTTTGCGCAGTAAAACTACTTTCCATGGCACGCATGGTAGTTGTTCCAATTGAACAAATGCGTTTGCCACTTTCTTTTGCTTTATTAACGATAGCGCAAGCCTGCTCGTCAATTTGGTAGTACTCTGCGTCCATTTTGTGTTTACTTAAATCTTCTACTTCAATTGGACGGAAAGTACCTAGTCCTGTATGAAGGGTCACTTCAGCAAAACGGATACCTTGAATTTCACAACGCTTAATTAATTCTTTGCTGAAATGCAAACCAGCAGTTGGTGCAGCAACGGCACCTTCGTGTTTAGCATACACCGTTTGATAACGCTCTTTATCTTCCTCATCTGGCTTACGCTTGATGTATTTAGGTAGTGGCGTTTCACCTAAGAACTCCAACATTTTCTTAAAACTAGCATCATCATCATCCCATAAAAAGCGGATGGTTCTGCCTCTGCTAGTAGTGTTATCAATTACTTCTGCTACCAATTCTTCATTGTCACCAAAGTACAATTTGTTCCCTACTCTAATCTTTCTTGCGGGATCAACAATTACGTCCCATAAGCGATTGGGTTTATTTAATTCACGTAGAAGAAATACTTCAATTTTAGCACCTGTTTTTTCTTTTCTACCATACATTCTGGCAGGAAAAACCTTGGTGTTGTTAACTACGAATACATCTTTGTCGTCGTAATAATCTAAAATGTCTTTGAAATTGCGGTTTTCCATGTGGCCGCTTTTACGATCAACTACCATTAGGCGGCTGTCTTCTCTTCTTTTGGTGGGGTTTTGTGCAATCAGGTTTAACGGGAGGTCAAACTTGAACTGGGATAATTTCATGTAACTAATCTTTTTAGATGATAGCCACAGCAAGTTGTTCAATCCGCCGAGGCGGAATAGGATAACTTCATGTTACGGCATGAATTTTGAAAGTTGGCAAAAGTACAGAAAAATAGCCTAAAATCCAATTTTAAAAGATTGTCGAGGATGAGTAATTTTTACACATTGCTAAGGTTTATTGGCCTTCTTTCACCTAATTTTGCAGCACTAAATAGAACTGCTTTAACGCATAGGACCGGCAAAAATAAATTCAATGATTCGGAAGTATTGGTGGAAAATATTGTCATTTGTATTGTTGGTCTATACCTGCACTTACGGATTTTATGTAAAAGTGCCCCGTTTAGACGATAGAATGAAGGAATCTATTCGAAACTTCTTCTTTCATGTGCCCATGTGGTTTACTATGATGATTCTACTGTTGGTTTCGATGATCTATGCAATCCGTTATTTGCGTAACCCTTCCCCGAAAAATGATGCCTACGCCGTAGCATTTGCCTCTACTGGAGTCATTTATGGAATATTAGGTTTAGTAACCGGGGCCATTTGGGCCAATTACCAATGGGGAAGTCCTTGGAGCGGAGATCCAAAGCAAAATGGAGCTGCCATTGCCATGTTGATTTACTTGGCTTATTTTGTTTTGCGTGGAAGTTTGAATGAAGACGATAAAAAAGGTAGGATCAGTGCGGTATATAATATTTTTGCCTTTTTCATGTTGTTTCCAACCCTTTGGATTTTACCCAGACTTACAGAATCTTTACACCCCGGTGGTGAAGGAGCAGAAGGGAATCCTGGTATCAATGGAAAAGACATGGATGTTCAAATGAGAACCGTATTTTATCCTGCGGTAATTGGTTGGACGCTCTTAGGAGTTTGGATCAGTACTTTAAAAATTCGCTATACATTATTAGCTGATAAAAAATACAACAATGAGTAAGATGAGACTATTCTTTACAACAATATTATGTGTAATGGTTACAATGGTAGCTAATGCACAAGAAAATGTTTCAGATTTGGGTTTGATGAGAAGTAATGGTAAGATTTTTGTAGTAATGGCTGTTGTATTAACTATTTTAATTGGATTATTTGCATACTTATTTAGCATAGACAAAAAGATTACCCGTTTAGAGAAAGAAGGATAAAACCAATAATTTTTCACCATAGATAATAACCTATAAAACGATTGCCAATGTCGAATCATCAACCGTACAGCTTTTTTCACAGTGTAGAAAGAAGTTTTGATAAAGCTGCCAGTTTTACCAAATGGGAAAAGGGCTTACTTGAACAAATTAAAGCATGTAACAGTATTTACAGTATGCGCTTCCCAGTAAAAATGGATGATGGGCGTATTGAAGTAATAGAAGCATACCGTGTTCAGCATTCTCAACATAAGTCTCCATGTAAAGGGGGAATTCGTTTTAGTGATGAAGTAAACCAAGACGAAGTGATGGCTTTGGCCTCTCTAATGACTTACAAGTGTGCTATTGTGAATGTGCCATTTGGTGGAGGTAAAGGAGGAATCAAAATTAATCCTAAGAAATACTCCGTTTATGAGTTGGAAAAAATCACCCGTAGATATACCAGTGAATTAGTAAAGAAAAATTTTATTGGACCGGGTATTGATGTTCCCGCTCCTGATTACGGAACCGGTGAGCGTGAAATGTCATGGATTGTTGATACCTATGCATCTTTAAAACCAGGTGAAATTGATGCCGCTGGTTGTGTAACAGGTAAACCAATCACTCAGGGTGGAGTAAGAGGAAGAAAAGAAGCAACTGGATTGGGTGTTTTCTTTGGCATACGTGAAGTATGTAATATGGTAGATGTAATGGAGAAGTTAGGATTAACAACTGGAGTAGAAGGTAAAACGGTAATTGTTCAAGGATTGGGTAACGTAGGATACCATTCTGCTAAGTTTTTCCGTGAGCACGGTTCTAAAGTGATTGCGATTGCAGAATATGAAGGCGCAATTTTCAATGCCAATGGATTAAACGAAGAAGAAGTTTTTCAACATAGAAAAGCAACAGGTTCTATTTTAAATTTCCCTGGGGCAACGAATATTGCGAAAAGTACCGATGCTTTAGAAATTGAATGTGATATTTTAATTCCAGCCGCATTGGAAAACGTAATCAACGGTGAAAATGCAGAAAGAGTTAAAGCAAAAATTATTGGAGAAGCTGCAAACGGTCCTTTAACTCCTGAAGCAGATGAAGTATTTGCGAAGAAGGGTGTTTTAGTAGTACCTGATATGTATTTGAACGCTGGTGGTGTTACCGTTTCTTATTTTGAGTGGTTAAAAAACCTCAGTCACGTTCGTTATGGTAGAATGGAAAAGCGTTTTACAGAAAACTTGAATACCCATATCCTTACTCAAATGGAGGAATTGACAGGTAAGAAAGTAAGCGATGCAGAGCGCAACTTTATTTTACATGGACCAGAAGAAGTAGATTTAGTTCATAGTGGGTTAGAAGAATCTATGATTGCTGCCACTAGAGAAATCATGGCCATATGGAAAGAGAATCCTTCTATTCCTGATATGAGAACAGCTGCTTATGTATGTGCTATCAACAAAGTAGGAACTTCTTATACCGAATTAGGTATCTTCCCATAGTAGTTGATTCAAATCAAATTGATATAGTCCCGGTACCCAAAGTGCCGGGATTTTTTATTGATAGTGAAGTGCCTACTAATATTTCGGGAGCTGCGTTATTTGCTGAATCTGCGTTCCTGTAATTTCAAATGCCCTTGTATCATTGCCATTGCTAATAATTAGAATGCCCGACTGTACAACTGTTTGGTAAGTTAATATTTGTTGTATGGTATATTCTGAAAGAGGTACTTCTTGTTCTTTGCATTCCACCAATAGCCAAGGAACACTATTTTTATAAACCAGAATATCCACTCTCTTTTTTAATTCACCCAAGTGAATTTCTTTTTCAACCGACATTAGTGCGGCGGGATATTGTTGCACATGAATTAAATAATTCAACCAGTTTTGCCTCACCCATTCCTCTTTCGTAAATGCGACCCATTTCCTTCTAACCAAGCACCATATTTGAGGCTTCTGATCAACTGTTTTTATTTGTGGGTTGTATTCTGGAAACGATATGGTCATTCGATTGGTTAAGCTTTGCTGTAAAAATGAGTACTAATTTGTATATTTACAAGTTAAACTGTTCAATATGAAATCAAGAGAAGAAATTGTGAACAATTGGTTGCCACGTTATACAGGTGAATCATTAGAAAATTTTGGAAAATTTATATTGCTTACGAATTTCAGCAATTATGTAAAAATGTTTGCAGAATGGAACAATGTTCCAGTGGTGGGATTGGACCGTCCGATGCAATGTGCCACAGCAGAGGGGATTACCATTATCAATTTTGGAATGGGTAGCCCAGGTGCAGCAACCATCATGGATTTATTAACCGCTATTGAGCCAGAAGCAGTTTTATTCTTAGGAAAATGTGGGGGACTAAAACGTAGAAATAAATTGGGTGATCTTATTTTACCCATTGCCGCAATAAGAGGAGAAGGTACTTCTAATGACTATTTTCCACCAGAAGTTCCTGCTATGCCGGCATTCGCTTTGCAGAAAGCCATTTCAACTACCATTCGTGATTATGAAGTAGATTATTGGACTGGAACAGTTTATACTACCAACCGTAGGGTCTGGGAACACGACGAAGAGTTTAAAGAATACTTGCAAAAAGTGAGGGCATATGCCATTGATATGGAAACAGCTACTATTTTTACTGTTGGTTTCTATAATAAAATCCCTACAGGGGCATTGCTTCTAGTAAGCGATCAACCGATGATACCTGAGGGCGTTAAAACGGAGGCGAGTGATTCTAAAGTGACTGCTCAGTTTGTAGACAAACATTTGAAGATTGGTATTGATTCTTTAAAGCAATTAATTAATAACGGATTAACTGTAAGACATCTGCGGTTCTAATCCTTCCAAAGAAATGGAAATAAAATAATGGCAAGGGCAATAACCATTATATCTAATGCTCCAAGCAAGCCTACCATTTGCCACCAACCATTTTGAATGGCTGAAGTGAATGCTGCCGCAGAAACTTTGGTTAAAAGCAATAGTTGAGGAATGATAAGGGGAAAGCCCATAATGGCCATCATGGCAGCTTGCTGCTGTGCTTTGGCTGCTATTGCTGCAAGAAATGTAAATACCAAGCTTAAGCTAATTCCTCCCAATAAACTCACCAGAATAAATTCTCCCATCCGTATAACTGGATTGCCCAATAATAATGTGAAAATACCAAGACTTAACACATTCATAAAGAGCATGAGTATTGCGTTGAACAATAGTTTTGACAACACAAATTGAATAGGGGAGGCAATGGAAAAATAATACAACATTCTACCCCGGTTTTCTTGAAGAAAACTTTTCGCTACTGCATTAATGCAAACAAATAATTGCAATACCCAAAAAAGTCCATTCCATACTTTTTCTTCTGGTTGACCCATGGTTAAGTAAACCACGAATGTAGTAGAAGCGATGTATAGTAATACGCCATAAAAACTATACTGCTGTCTTGCTTCTAGCAGCAAATCTTTTTTAATAAGGGCTAATATTAATTTGCTATTACTCATGAAAACAATTTCTACAACGGGGTTCGTAAGTTTCTTTTTCTCCCAATAAAACCTGACCTTCTTCGCTGGTTTTTCTATACGATATATTGGCAATATTGCCGCATTTCATACAGATGGCATGGAGTTTAGTAATATAATCTGCGGTTGCCAATAAGTTAGGCATCTGCCCAAAAGGTTTCCCCATATAATCCATGTCCAATCCTGCTACAATAACCCTCACTCCTTTAAGAGCTAGTTTTTCACAAACAGATACAATTTCTGCGTCAAAAAACTGCGCTTCATCAATGCCCACCACATCAACGTCTTGGGCCATCAAAAGGATGGTTTGCGAATTGTCTATTGGAGTAGAAGTAATGATATTGGCATCGTGACTTACCACATCGTTTTCGTCGTATCGCTTATCTACTGCAGGTTTGAAAATTTCTACCTTTAAATTGGCAATTTTAGCACGCTTGAGTCTTCTAATCAATTCCTCTGTTTTGCCACTAAACATGCTTCCGCAAATGACTTCAATCCAACCCCTTCTTTCTCCTGATAAATTTGGTTCTATAAACATGTTACAATAAAATAGCTTAATATTCGTTTTAGACCATTAGACGGCTCCTTTGGTCAGCCCCAAAAGTATTGCTTCCTATGGAAAGAGTAGGCACTTTAATCAACAAATTACAAGAACAGTATAATCAGCATGCTGATGCGGATAAATTAGCTATTACTGCTCAATTGTTATTGGCCGAATTGCAAATGTTGAAGCCCCTCCATACCAATAAAGCAAAAGTGGCTGTAGTAATGCCTCAAGTAGCAGTTTCTGCTCCCATTGAAGTTCCCCAGTTTATTCAAAATACACCTAAGCAATCCGCCAAAAAAGAAGAAGCTTCCGGATTTCTATTTGGTGAATATGCAGATATCCCAACGTTGGTTCATCAGCCTGCTAAAGCACAAGTAGTGGTTGAACCTGTTAAAGAAATCAATGAGTTGCTGGCATTGGATATTCCAGAAATGAATGAGCATTTAAGTGAGTATGCTGTGGAGGTTTCCACTATGTTAGACGATACGCCCGTTAGAGATTTAAAGAAAGCTATCAGCATTAATGATCGTTATTTATTTATCAATCATCTATTTAGGGGTGATGAAAATATGTATGAACGAAGCATTAAAACCATTAATGGGTTTAATATTTTTCCAGAAGCTCAATATTGGATTCAACGTGAATTAAAAGTGAAGCTAAGCTGGTTAGAAGACAATCCCACTGTGCAGCTTTTTGATCAATTGGTCAAAAGAAGATTTGCCTGAATATAAGTAAGAATTTTGTCTGAGGCCCCCGCATTGGAAGAAACATAATTCGCTCCAGCCTTGCCGGCATTCATTCTTTTATCCTCATCTTTTAATAAATCATCTAATAAAGATTCCATTTCAAGTGCAGTTTCTGCACTAAATGCGGCACCTATTTCAACCATATCAACTGCTTCCAAATATTTATCATAAACCGGTCCAAACACTACTGGTTTGCCAAAAACTGCTGCTTCTAAAGTGTTGTGAATTCCTTCACTGGTAAAACCTCCACCAATAAAAGCTATGGTTGCATAGTAATATAGAGAACTCAACATGCCAACATTGTCTATAATCAAAGTTTGATAAAGCGCTTGTTGGTGGGTGCTTAAAGATTCAAATTCAGAAAGTAATATCGGTGTTGGGTAACGTTCCAAGCATTCGGCTAATCTTTCCTTACTTATTTGGTGCGGTGCAATAATGAATTTTGCCTTGCGATGCACTTTGGTAAAATGTTGCAATACTTTATCATCTTCACTCCAAGTACTTCCAGCAATAATAATTGGATGGTGCTGGCAAAACTGCTCTATGATAGGGAATTGTTTTCTTGCAGCTGCTATGGTAAGTACCCTATCAAATCTGGTGTCTCCGGAAATGCTGATGGAATTGGATGGTACAAGCTCTTTAATCAAACTTTCAGACCCCAGATCCTGCACAAAAAAGTGGGTAATATTCCGCAGCATATTTCTGTAAAATCCCCCATACCATTTAAAAAATAATTGATCCTGTCTAAAAATGCCAGAAACCAATAGGGTAGGAATTGACTGCTTTTTTAGTTCGTTCAAATAAAAATGCCAGAACTCATATTTGATGAACAATGCAATGGAGGGCTTAACAATTGCAATGAATTCAGCTGCATGAGATGCGCTATCCATTGGTAGGTAAAACACCCAATCGGCTATTGGATGGTTTTTCCTTATTTCATAGCCAGAAGGAGAGAAAAAAGTAACCAATAAACGGTAATGGGGGTATTGTTTTTTTATCAATTCTACAACGGGCAATCCCTGTTCAAATTCACCAAGGGATGCAGCGTGCATCCAAATAAGGGGTTGGTCATTTGATTGCATGGTTGTTTTTATTCGAAGCATTAATCCCTTTCTTCCATTCACCCATAGTGCCGCTTTGGGATTAAAAGGCGCCAAAAGCTTTGCCACTAAAGGATAAAGCCAAATAAATAAAAAGTATGCCCATTTCATGCAAGAACAAAGGTACACTCAAATCTTTGTTGTTGATTTTGTAGTAATTTTGCATATAAATTTTTATTATGCGGCCCATTCAAATGGTGGATACCCATTCACAATACCTTGCCATAAAACCCGAAGTGGATGCTGCTATTCACGAAGTATTAGATACAGCAGCTTATATCAACGGAAAAGCAGTTCAACAGTTTACACAATCATTGGGAGAATATTTAAATGTAAAGCATACAATTCCTTGTGCAAACGGAACCGATGCATTACAAATTGCTATGATGGCTTTGGGATTAGAGCCGGGGGACGAAGTAATCACTCCCTCTTTTACTTATATCGCTACCACTGAAGTAGTGGCTTTGTTGAAGTTGACCCCTGTATTTGTAGAAGTAGATCCAAAAACTTTTTGCATTGACCCGGCTTCTGTTAGAAAAGCGATTACCCCTAAAACAAAAGCCATTGTACCTGTCCATTTATATGGGCATGCGGCACCAATGGAAGAAATCATGACTATTGCCAAAGAGTTCGGACTATATGTGATTGAAGACAATGCACAAGCCATAGGTTGTGATTATACTTTTTCAGACGGTACTAAAAAAAAGACGGGAACCATTGGAACAATTGGTGCTACCAGCTTTTATCCTTCTAAAAATTTGGGGGCTTATGGAGATGGTGGAGCCATTTTCACCAATGATGATGCATTGGCTCATCAAATGAAAATGATTGCCAATCATGGCCAACAAAAAAGATACTACCATGAAGTGGTGGGTTGTAATTCTCGGTTAGATTCTATTCAAGCGGCTGTATTGAATATTAAGCTTAAAAGATTAGACCAGTACAATGCTGCAAGGCAGGCCGTTGCTGCTTTTTACAATAATGCATTTGCGAACCATCCGTCAATTGTAACGCCATTTGTGGCTGATTATAGTACCCATGTTTACCATCAATATACGTTGCAGTTAAAGGGAGTTGATCGAGAGGGTTTGGTGGCCTATTTAGCGGAGAATAAAATCCCCTCAATGATTTATTATCCTGTGCCTGGGCATAAGCAAGATATGTTTGCTTCTTTTGGTTTAAAAGAAATTTTGCTTCCAATTACCGATGAATTAACAAATTCCGTAATTTCTCTTCCTGTTCATACTGAAATGTCAGCCGAACAGTTAAATTACATATGTACGCATGTTTTAAACTTTATTAATAAATAATCATTTATGAAAATTGCAGTTGTTGGAACAGGTTATGTTGGATTAGTAACGGGTACCTGTTTCTCAGAAACCGGAAATAAAGTTACTTGTATTGATATTGACCAGAAGAAAGTAGAGAAGCTTTCCAATGGTGAAATCACCATATACGAGCCTGGTCTAGAGAAAATATTCCTTAGAAATTTACGTGAAGGTCGTTTAACATTCACTACTAATTTGGCAGAGGGGGTTAAAGATGCAGAGATTGTATTTTTAGCCTTACCCACTCCTCCAGGAGAAGGCGGTGCTGCCGATTTGCGTTATGTGTTGGGCGTTGCCAAAGACCTTGGTAAAATAATGACAGATTATAAAGTATTGGTAGATAAAAGCACCGTGCCTGTTGGTACTGCAGAAAAAGTGCATGCAGCTGTTGCAGAAAATTATAAAGGTGAATTTGATGTCGTAAGTAACCCAGAGTTTTTAAGAGAAGGTGTTGCAGTAGACGATTTCATGAAGCCAGATCGTGTTGTAGTTGGAACTCAATCTGATAGAGCTAAAAAATTAATGTCTGATTTATATGCTCCATTTGTTCGCCAGGGTAACCCAGTGATTTTTATGGATGAAAAATCTGCAGAGTTAACCAAATATGCAGCGAACTCTTTCTTGGCTACCAAAATCTCCTTCATGAATGAGATTGCACAGCTTTGTGAAAAAGTGGGTGCGGACGTAGATATGGTTAGAAGAGGAATTGGGTCGGATGATCGCATTGGTAGAAGATTTTTATTCCCTGGTATTGGATATGGGGGAAGTTGTTTTCCTAAAGATGTGCAAGCTTTGATTATGTCTTCTGAAGAAGTGAACTACGATTTTAAAATTTTGAAAGCTGTAGAAGAAGTAAACGAAGCGCAGAAACTACACTTGATTCCTAAAATTGAAAAATACTTTAAGGGCGATTTAAAAGGAAAGCATTTTGCTTTATGGGGATTGGCTTTTAAACCGAATACAGATGATATTCGTGAAGCTCCAGCTTTGTATCTAATTGATGCATTAACAGCTGCAGGGGCAACGGTTACAGCCTATGATCCAGAAGCGATGCCGAATGTAAAAAATACCATTGGTGATAAAATTAAATATGCTGATAGCCAATACGGTGCATTAAAAAATGCAGATGCCTTGGTTATTGCAACTGAATGGAGTGAGTTTAGAACTCCTGATTTTGAAGTGATTGATAGCTTGTTAAAGGGCAAAGCCATATTTGATGGAAGAAACTTATTTGAAGTAAAATATATTACCGACATGGGCTATCATTACGAAAGCATTGGACGCCACTAAACCTACTATTATGTCTAAAAAACGCGTTTTAATTACCGGCGCCGCCGGGTTTCTAGGTTCACATTTATGTGATCGTTTTATTAAAGAAGGATTTAAAGTAGTAGGGATGGATAACCTGATTACAGGTGACCTACGCAATATTGATCATCTCTTTAAGTTGGAAGATTTTGAATTCTATCACCACGATGTTTCCAAGTTTATTCATGTTCCAGGACCCATCGATTATATCTTACATTTTGCATCTCCTGCAAGCCCTATTGATTATTTAAAGATTCCTATTCAAACTTTAAAAGTAGGTGCATTAGGAACACATAATTGCTTGGGATTGGCGAAGGCAAAAGGAGCCAGAATGTTGGTGGCTTCTACCAGTGAAGTATACGGTGATCCAATGGTACATCCTCAAACAGAAGAATATTGGGGTAATGTAAATCCGGTGGGACCTAGAGGGGTTTATGATGAAGCTAAGCGTTTCATGGAATCCATCACTAGAGCCTATTATACATTTCATGGGGTTGAAACACGCATTGTCCGTATTTTCAATACTTATGGTCCTAGAATGCGACTGAACGATGGTCGTGCATTGCCTGCATTTATTGGTCAAGCATTGCGCGGAGAAGACCTTACTGTTTTTGGTGATGGCAGTCAAACCCGTTCATTCTGTTATGTAGACGATTTGATTGAAGGCATTTATCGTTTGTTAATGAGCGATTATACCATGCCAGTGAATATTGGTAATCCACATGAAATTACTTTAAAGGATTTTGCAGAAGAAGTATTGAAACTCACTGGTTCATCTGTTAAAATCATTTACAAAGAATTACCGGTAGATGATCCTAAACAAAGAAAACCAGATATTTCTAAAGCCAAATCTATTTTAGGCTGGGAGCCCAAAGTAGAAAGGGCAGAGGGCTTGGCGAAGACCTATGAATATTTTAAATCTTTGCCAAAAGAAGAATGGTCTAAACAGCCTAAGGAATTTTATACTGGAAAATAATTATTAGCATTTTTATTATGAAGCCAATTATTGTAGTTACTGGAAAGAACGGTCAGCTTGGATGGGAACTGCAACAATTGGCTTCTACTTTTGAAGATTCGTACGAATTTATATTTACCGATAGAACTCAATTAGATTTATCTAACCCTTCATCTATCCATCCTTTTTTTGAAGCAACCAAGCCACAATATTTTATCAATTGTGCAGCATATACGGCGGTTGACAAAGCAGAGTCTGATCAAGATGCTGCAATGACGATTAATGCAACAGTGGTGGGTGAAATTGCTACTTGTTGTTCGTCGTTTAATTGTAAGCTGATCACTGTTTCTACCGATTATGTATTTAATGGGAATGGTGAATCACCATACCTAGTAGATACCCCAACCGATCCAGTCAATTTTTATGGTGCCACTAAAGCCATTGGGGAACAATTGGCCATAACAAATAATCCCTCAACAATTGTTATTCGTACTTCTTGGGTATACAGTGAACATGGAAACAATTTCGTCAAAACCATGTTGCGCTTAATGAAAGAGCGTTCTGAAATAAAAGTGGTAAATGACCAAGAAGGATGTCCTACTTATGCCGCTGATTTAGCTAATGCTATAATGCAAATAGTCGGGTCTCATGCTAAAGGAAATAATGCTTCAGGCATTTTTCATTATAGCAATGCAGGAGCCATCACCTGGTTTCAATTTGCACAAGCCATACAAGAAGAAGCAGATCTATCTTGTACGGTATTGCCTATTCCCTCATCAGCGTTCCCCACGCCAGCCAAGCGACCTGCGTACTCAGTTATGGATATTCAAGACATAGCCACTGTTTTTGGAGTGGAATTAAAGCCTTGGAGAGAGAGCTTGAAGCAATGTTTGGGTGCTATTTTTTCGGATAAATAACGTAAATTGATTGTGCAGCATCTTTCGTTGCATGAACTATATGCTTAAGCGAATTATCCTTCTTGTATTATTCAATCTGATGGGCTGGCAATTATTCAGCCAAAATCTCCCTAGTGAAATAGTCAATGAACTCAGTGTAGCTAAAAATGACTCGTCACAAGTATTGGCTTTATATAAAGCGGTTGCATTTTACCGGGAACGAGATCGAGAGACGGCTCTAAAAAATATACAACGCGCTATTGTCCTTTGCGAGAAAAATAATCAACTTCTAATGAAGTTGCGATTAGATGTTGAGAAAGCTTATCAATATTTGGCTAAACAGCAATTTGCAGCAGCTTACACATTACTTGTTTCCATACTTCAAGAAGCTGAAAAAATACAATCAAAAAATAGTAGCTGGGTATTAAAAACTGATCAATCACTTGAAGAGAATACAAACTCTTTGAAAGCAAATGTGTATCATAATTTCCAAATTTTAATGCATCAAACGTCCAATTGGAAAGAATTTGATTACAATTTAAATCTTCTAAAACATCATGTTAAATTATTGACTGGAAATGAAAAGTTGCTTTTTGAAGCTCGTGTAGTTACGGGAAAAGCATATACTTTTTTGCAACAAGAAAAATTAGATTCTGCCTTGGCTTTACTTCAATTAGCCGAGAAGAATCTGGATATTTATAAAGAATATAAACCTTTTTTTCATTGGGTTTATGGCTCTGTGCTCATGGAGCTAAAGGAATATAGCGCTGCTAAAAAATATCTTTTACTAGCTCTCTCTCAATCCAATTCAAAGAATGTAACTACGAGAAGTGCTTTTAAAGTGTCACAAGTATATCGGTATACCAATCAAATTGATTCTGCCTATTATTATGCAAGGATGCTAATGGATACACTTAAAATTTTTGGTTCTGCAAATTATGAAGTTGACTTAGGGGTAGCTTATGATAATATTTACCAATGTTTTTTGGTGATGAATAATACAGATAGTTCATATAAATATGCCCGATTAGCCCTCCATGCAAAAGACAGTTTGAATGATCTTCGTATTAGAAACCTAAGTGAATTTCAGCAACTGTCTTTTAATGAACAAAAAAGATTGGAAGGAATTGAAACTGAACGAAAAAATAAAACGGTTCGATGGGTAGCGTATATCTCCATTGTTTTTACTGCATTAGTTGCTTTTATTGCCGTTATTTTATTTCGTAATGCTAGGCTGAGAAAAAAAACCAATGCAATCCTGCTTCAAGAAAAGAAAACTTTAGAAATCACTTTAGAACAGCTGAAGTCAACACAGGCGCAACTAGTTCAATCCGAAAAAATGGCTTCATTGGGAGAACTCACAGCGGGCATAGCTCATGAGATTCAGAACCCGTTAAACTTTGTTAATAATTTTAGTGAATTGAGTAATGAGTTGGTAGATGAAATGAATGCAGAACTGGCAAAAGGTGATTTAGAAGAAGCTCAATTAATTGCCAAGGATGTAAAACAAAACTTAGAGAAAATTACGCATCACGGAAAGCGAGCAGATGCAATTGTAAAAGGCATGTTGCAGCACAGCAGAACTAGTTCTGGGAAGAAAGAAGCGACAGATATCAATGCACTTTGTGATGAATACTTGAGATTGGCTTATCATGGACTAAGAGCCAAGGATAAAAGTTTCAATATCAAATTTGAAACAAAATTAGATGCCACGATTGGGTTGATCAATATCATACCGCAAGATATAGGTCGTGTTCTTTTAAATCTTATTAATAATGCATTTTACGCTACCGATGAGCGGAAAAAGAAAGGTGAGACTGATTATGAACCGATGGTGATTGTTGAAACAAAGAAATTGAAAGATAGCATTAGCATTAAAGTGACAGATAATAGCATGGGTATTCCTGAAACTATTAAAGAAAAAATATTTCAGCCTTTCTTTACTACAAAGCCAACGGGACAAGGGACTGGTTTGGGATTGAGTTTGAGTTATGATATTATTACCAAAGGGCATGGGGGTAAAATAGTAATGGAGACAGAAGAGGGTATCGGATCCACATTCACCATCACACTTCCTTTAAAATAAACTATGGCATTAAGTTCGTCATTAAAAGAGAAAATTATTAGTAGACATATTGATATGTTTGATTCTTTGTTGCAAGGAGATATTGATGCATTCGCTACTTGGTGGACGGATGATATTATCATATATGGTACAGCTATCAGTGAAGTATTTACCAATAAACAAGCTGCCATTGATTTTTATAAATCAACTAGTGATCAGGTTACAGGTCTTGTTAAAATGGAAAACAGACAAATTGATATCCACGAACAAAAAGGCTATTTGATTTTAACAGAGGAACTGGATTTTCATGTAAAGGTAGGAGAGCAGTGGATGTTTTATCATCACAGCAGACTTACAGGCACCTGGTCTGAGATAGATGGCGATTGGTTTGTATCACATATTCATTGTTCGTATCCTGATGGTTATGCAGCTGAAGGAGAACAGATCAACCCAGAACAACTAAGGTCTGAGAATATAAAGCTACAAGCAGCAGTAGCCGAAAGAACTGCCGAGTTGGAACATAAGAACAAAGAGCTTGAAATTGAAATTGCACTAGATAAAATACGCACACGCTCGCTGTCCATGCACCATAGCAACGAGATCCTTGAAGTTGCGTACTTGGTATCTGAGAAACTGAAGCAACTGTCTTTAGGTATAGATGCAGTGGCAATTATTTTAACTGAAGGGAAGAGATATGAATACTGGATAGCCAATGATGAAAGCTCCTATACTACAAAGATCATTGAAGAAATAAATGATTTGAATCCATCGGTATTAGCCAAGACTTTTATTAAGCATCAGGAAATCGGCACAGATTTTACGTTTTGCACTGAAGGAGAAGATAAGCGTGTACATTGGGAATATTTGTTTAGTCATACTGGATTTTCAATTGTTCCTCCGGAAAGAAGACAGTTTATACTTGATCAGCCCTATTATAATATATGTGGAAGTTTTCATGATCGTATTTCATTGACAGTTGTTCGTTATAATAACAAAGAATATAGTATATCAGAACAAGCCATTGTTAAAAAATTTTGTAAGGTATTTGCCCAGGCTTATACTCGTTTTATGGATTTGTATACTGCAGAAAAGCAGACAAAAGATGCTAAAATAGAAACGGCACTGGAAAAAGTAAGAAGCCGTTCTCTGATCATGCAAAGTTCAGATGAATTAAGCGAAGTAGTAAAAACTGTTTTTGATAATCTACGAGATTTACATTTTGATTTAACTGATTCTGCGGTTGTGATCAACTTATTTCAGGATGATTCTGATGATATTGTGCAATGGATTACTGATAACGAACAGATTTACCCTAGAAGTTTCAGACATCCACATTTTGATAATCCCATACTGAATGATATAAAATCGGCGAGAAAAAATGAGGTAGATTATTTTTCTGCTGTGTATTCATTTGAAGATAAAAATGCTTTCTGGAACTATTATTTTGAGCATACAGACTTCAGTCGGTTCCCAGTTCATATTAAGCAAGATATACTCCAAAGAAAAAACTATGCACAGAGTATGGCTTTACAACAGTTTACTGGGATATTATTCCCCAATCTTGCGGGTAGGGTATTGACTGATGACGAAGCGCAAATTCTGAAAAGGTTTTCTGTGGTTTTTGAACAAGCTTATATCCGTTTTCTAGATTTAAGAAGAGCAGAGGAACAAGCACATGAGGCAAAGATTGAAACAGCACTGGAACGGGTTAGAAGTAGAACCATGGCTATGCAACGAAGCGAGGAACTGTCATCTGTTGCCCATTTATTGTTTGAGGAATTTAAAACTTTGTACACTGCCTCTGCTCATGTTTTATCTAGGGCGTTTGTAATTACAGTTGACGAGCAAGCCCAACGATTCACTTTTTTTATTACCACCACCGACGGTGAATACTTGCAAACAGCTTATCCACTTCCATTTGATGAGCCTACCAATGGTTTGCCCTTATTTCAGTGTTGGAAGAATCAAGATGAATTGTTGGTGAATGAATTGGAAGGAGAGGTGTATCAGTCATGGTTGAAATACCTCGATAGTATTGAACTGTATGTTACTCCGGAAGTTCGTCAAATGAACAAACGGATTAATAATTATGCTCGATTCACCAAAGGATTTATTGGAATTACTTCCGTAGAACAATTGAATGATAGCGGATTGCTATTACTACAAAGATTTACCAAAGTCTTTGACCAAACCTATACCCGTTTTCTTGATTTGCAGGAAGCGGAATCCAATAAAAAATCTGCAGTCAGACAAGCTGCCATCGACAGAATACGTGCTGATATTGCTTCGATGCGTTCGGTGGAAGACCTTGACCGCCTGATACCGCTTATTTGGAATGAACTACATATACTACAGATTCCATTCATTCGCTGTGGAATTTTTATCATGAATGAAAAGGAGCAAATAATCAATACATTTTTATCAACACCAGATGGTAAATCCATTGCATCCTTTCCTTTAGCTTATAAGACATCTGATAATATTTCTGATGTAGTGGTTCATTGGCAGAGAGGGGAACTATACATTGATCAATGGGGTATTGATTCCTTTAACAGTTTGGCTGATACATTACTAGAAAGTAAAATCATTGATCAAAGAGAACAATACTTAGGGTCTATTCCGGAAACTGGTATGTACCTGCATTTTGTTCCTTTTTTACAAGGGATGTTATATGTAGGGAATACTGAAATATTATCCAATGAGGAGATTGTGGTTTTACAATCAGTTTCCAATGCTTTTTCAACTGCATATGCACGTTACAAAGATTTTAGTAATCTTGAAGCTGCAAAAAAAGAAATAGAAAAAACATTGCAAGACCTTAAGCAAACCCAACAGCAACTGATACAGGCAGAAAAAATGGCTTCATTGGGAGAACTCACAGCAGGCATAGCCCATGAGATACAAAACCCCTTAAATTTTGTCAACAATTTTAGTGAATTGAGTAATGAGTTAGTAGATGAAATGAATGCAGAGCTGGCAAAAGGTGATTTAGAAGAAGCACAATTAATTGCCAAGGATGTAAAACAAAATTTAGAGAAAATTACGCATCATGGAAAGCGAGCTGATGCTATTGTAAAAGGCATGTTGCAGCACAGTAGAAGTAGTACTGGACAAAGAGAACAAGTAGATATCAATGCGCTTTGTGATGAGTACTTGAGATTGGCTTATCATGGTCTGCGCGCCAAAGACAATAGTTTTAATGCTACGTTAGTAACTGAGTTTGATAACACTATTCAAAAAATTCAGATTCAGTCTCAAGAAATGGGGCGAGTGATTTTGAATCTAATCAATAATGCATTATATGCAGTTGGCGAAAAGCGGAAACAATTTCCTAATGACTTTGAACCCAAAGTATTCATACGAACCAAGCGCAATAAGCAATCAATTGAAATTAGTGTTGAAGATAATGGTATGGGTATTCCAGCTTCAATTAAAGACAAAATATTCCAACCCTTCTTCACTACCAAACCCACTGGACAAGGAACGGGTTTAGGATTGAGTTTGAGTTATGATATTGTAACCAAAACTCATAATGGTGAATTACGTTGTGAAACAAAACATTTGATAGATCAGCCAAACCTAAATGCTGATCAAACAGGAACCATCTTTACAATCATATTACCCTATATTCAATCATGAAGCAATTAGTAAGCTATGTAGCTATTCTCTTAATAACATCTGCCTGTTTTGGGCAAAATATGTTCTCCAATTATAAAGTGGTTCATTATAATTCAAAAAATGGAATGCCAACCGATTTTATCATGAATGCATACCAAACCAAAGATGGTTTTATATGGATGAATACCTATGAAGCCTATCTGAGATTTGATGGTAAGCAATTTGTGAATTTTAATTCTTCCAATACACCTCTTATAAAGACCAACAACAATACCAGTCTGTTTTGGGAGGGAAAAGATAGTACACTTTGGCTCCCGACAGGGCGCGGTTTATTGTCGTATAAGAAAGGACAATTCAAATCCTATTTACCAGACTTTTCGAATTTATTTTTAGAAGGCACCACGAAAAAGGGAGAGTTATTACTGTATTCATCTTCTAATAACCGAAGAGGTGTGTATATAAAATTTGATCCAATTACAGCAAAGTATGATACAGGATCTGTTGAGTTATTTATTGCTAATTTTTATAAAATGGGACAGAACAAAGGAGCTGAAAAGCAAAATTGGTCTGTTAGACGTGGCAAAATTGTGCATCGTGAAATAGATGATACGTGGAGAGTTATTGGGGTGGAAGAAGGCATTAAAAACGAAATGCTCTTTAGTCCGGATAATATTTTTGTGGATAGTAAAAACAGAGTATGGGTCTCTTCTATCCATGGGTTGTTTTTTTGGGATGGTAAAAAATTTATGGTTTATCCAGGTATGGAAGCCTCAAAAGTTCCATCACCCAATCCGAGTATGGCTCATATGGCTGAGGACCAGCAAAAAGGTATTTGGGCACCTGTAGGAAATACGATTGCTTATCTTCCTGATGGCGAAACAAAATTTAATTACTTTCCTGAACAGTTATTGCGTATTCAAACATTACACAATATCAGTATCGATAGAGAACAAAATATTTGGCTCTCAACAGATAGGGGATTGTACAAGATCTATAAAACAAAAGTGGTAAACTATGCAGAGACAGAAGGGATTGAAAATAATCGGGTATCGGGAATATGTGAAGTAACACCGGGTAAATTTCTAATCAGCAGTGCTACTAGTAAATTATACTGGCTGGAAAATCAAAAGATCACTCCCTACAAGTTGCGATCTCCAAAATTATTTGAGACGCTGACAAATTTTATTTGTATTAAAAAAGATTCAAAGGGCAATATCTGGATCGGACATCAATCAGGTGTGATTAAAATTACTGAAAAAGGCGAAACGAATATTCCAACGCCAAGACAAGTCAGGTTTATTGAAGAGTCTCGTGACGGTAAAATTTATCTAGCAATATCTTTTACCGGTATTGGTGTGGTGAATGAGAAAGACCAGATCGATATGTTATCTTATCCCGGTATTGATTTTTCAACCAGTTATTTCAGCTCATTGCGTCACTTAAAAAATGGTAATCTTTTACTAACAACTTATCGTACGGGAGCTTATATTTTAGGTAAAGATGGAAAAAAGAAAGTACTCAATCTGTTTAATGGGGTAGAGGATGTTGGAATCTTTAATTCTTATGTAAAAGAGGATGGTTCTATCTGGTTCGCTACTCAAAATGGACTTGTTAAATGGGATAAAGATCGTGTTGAGCTAATTGATGCTGTTCAGTCTGGTCTTCCTCAAACTGCCATTTTTGATATTTTACAAGATCAGAAAGGTAACTGGTGGATGCCTTCCAATAATGGATTGATTTATGCATCATTTAGTCAAATTGAACAACACTTAAAAAACAGAAAAAAGGAAATACAGTGGAAAACGATTGATGAATCAGATGGAATGAATAATAGACAATGTGTTGGGGCTCGTTATTCATGTGTTGCAAAAGACGGGAAGCTTTATGTTGTAAGTATTGGCGGTTTGGTAGAGATTGATCCATTAAAATTAACGACAAATAACGTTCCTCCTATTATACACATCAATCATTTGAGAGTTGATGATTCTTTGTACTTTTCAAATGGGGTACAACAAATAGTGCCAGGTAATCACCGTTATGTTTTTGATTATAGTGTGTTGAGTTTGGTAGCACCTGAAAGAAATCTTATTTATTTTAGATTGATAGGTCAAGATAATAACTGGATAAAGTCAAGTGGTGAAAATCGAGCTTTTTATACCAATTTACCACCTGGTACTTATCGGTTTGAAGTAAAAGGAACGAATAACGATGGGGTATGGTGTGAAACGCCTGCTACTTTTGAATTTACCGTATTGCCTCATTTTTATCAAACTCTTTGGTTTAAGGTAGGTTGTATTTTATTATTGTTAGTATCGGTATGGTTATTGATCAGATGGAGAACTAGTGCTGCAAAACTTCAAAATAAGAAACTAGAACAACAAGTTGCTGAACGAACTAAAGAGTTATCTCAATCACTCAGTCAGTTAAAATCAACCCAGTCACAATTAATCCAATCTGAGAAAATGGCTTCATTGGGAGAGTTGACAGCAGGTATTGCACATGAGATTCAAAACCCGTTGAACTTTGTGAATAATTTTTCTGAAGTGAGTAATGAGTTGATTGATGAAATGAATCAGGAATTAGCAAAAGGTGATTTTGAAGAGGCTAAGCTAATTGCCAATGATGTAAAGCAGAATTTAGAAAAAATTGTTCATCATGGTAAACGTGCAGATGCTATTGTAAAAGGTATGTTACAACATAGTAGAAGTGGGAGTGGTCAAAAAGAACCTACTAATATTAATCAACTCTGTGATGAATATTTACGATTGGCCTACCATGGTTTAAGAGCAAAAGACAAATCCTTTAATGCTACACTCAAGACTGAATTTGATGAAACAATTGGGTTGGTAAATATATTACCACAAGATATTGGCAGGGTAGTACTAAACTTATTTACTAATGCATTTTATGCGGTTGCTGAGAAAGCAAAGCAAGGGATAGAAGGCTTTGAACCCATGGTTACAGTTAGTACAAAGAAAATAGATAATCAACTTGAAATAAAAGTATCTGACAATGGCAATGGTATTCCACAGAAGATATTAGACAAAATATTCCAACCATTCTTTACTACAAAGCCAACGGGTGAAGGAACAGGGTTGGGGTTGAGCTTGAGTTATGATATTGTGAAAGCGCATGGGGGGAGAATTGAAGTTCAGTCTAAAGAAAATTCAGGAACATCATTTATAATTCAACTTCCAAAAATATCAATATGAGAAAATTGATGATTCTACTGATGGTTTTATTAATCGGTAGTAAGGGGTTTACACAGGATAGTAGCCTACTTGTTTCTTATGGTGTGGTGAATACCGCTCTAGAAAAAATTGAAAAGGAAAAAAATCCTCGGAAAAGATTTTTGTTTTGCATGAGTATGGCGCGTTCTGGTATTGAATCAGAACCCTTGTATATGCTTAAAGTTGGTCAAAGATTATTCCATGTTTCTCAGCGATTAAAAGATCCAGTTACAGAAGCAATTTCATGGAGCTTTTATGGACAAGGCTATCGTCTTACTGGTAATTACATAAAATCTTTAGAAAGTCACACGAAAGCCATTCAAATAGCTGAAACAATATCAGATAAATCTGTATTAGCCTACGCCAATAATCAAATTGGCCATATTTATAAGGACAGAGAAGAGTCAGAGAAAGCCAAGACCTTTTATAGAAACGCTAAATATTTTGGTGAACTAGGGAATAACAAAATGATACAAGGATATGCATGTATGAATCTTGGAGCAGTATACCTGAATGCAAAAAAATATGATTCATCATTGTATTATTCCAAAAGGGCATTGAAACTGCTAAATGAAGAGGATGAGGTTAAAAATCTAATTAATAGAGAACTATCTGATAAAGTGAAATTATATGATTTGGATATATATCTTCTTACAAATATGGGGAGCGTGTATAGTGAACAATTACAGTTCCAGAAAGCGGAAGAATATTATTCTATTGCTAAAACGAGTTCGAGAAACATTGAAACAGATAAACGCTATCTCCATATACTTTTTTATAACTTATCTCAACATTTTCAACGAAAAGGTATCATGGATTCTACTCTTTTTTATGCTTGGAAATCTATCAATATCATTGAGCAGTCATCTTTTTCTTATTTAAACGCAAAGCCTGCAAAGATGCTGAGTAATTATTATGAAGCAGTTAATGCAGATAGTGCTGTCAAATATCTCAAGTTGTATTTAAAAACCAATGAAGTAATAAATAGTACAAGGGTTACGCAACAGTTGCAGATGGTATCCTTTGAAGAAGCTAGGCGAAGAGAGGAGATTCAACAAGCTGAAATAAATTATAGAAATAAAGTTCAAAGCTATTTACTAATTGGGGGGTTGTTGGTGGCAGGTCTTTTTGTTATGATGATGTATCGAAATAATCATGCTAAACAAAAAGCTAATATTGAACTTAATCAAAAAGCAAAAAAATTAGAAGAAGCATTGCATAATTTGTCTTCCACACAAGCGCAGCTTATTCAGTCCGAAAAAATGGCTTCATTGGGTGAACTTACAGCTGGTATTGCCCACGAAATTCAGAATCCGCTAAACTTCGTGAACAATTTTAGTGAAGTAAGTAATGAGTTGGTGGATGAGATGAACGAAGAGTTGGCAAAAGGTGATATTGAGGAAGCAAGATCGATTGCAAAAGATGTAAAGCAAAATTTAGAAAAGATTACCCATCATGGAAAACGTGCTGATGCCATAGTAAAAGGCATGTTACAACATAGTAGGAGCGGTAGTGGACAAAAAGAACCCACTGATATTAATCAGTTATGTGATGAATATTTACGATTGGCCTACCACGGTTTAAGGGCAAAGGATAAATCGTTCAATGCAACACTCAAGACAGAATTTGATGATACGATTGGTTTAGTAAATATACTGCCTCAGGATATTGGCAGGGTGGTACTGAACTTAATTACCAATGCATTTTATGTTGTTGCCGAAAAG